>NZ_CAKVKB010000098.1 GCF_934754915.1 uncultured Clostridium sp. | reverse complement strand
CATTGTATAATAAGGGGGAGGATAAAAAATGACCAAAAAAGAATTAATTCTTCAGAAGCTTAAAGAATTAAATTGCACTGAAGGAATAGATACAAAAACACTAGCTTCATTAGTAAATATGTCTAGAGCCAATTTAAGTCATGAACTTAATGATTTGTGTAAAGAAGGAAAACTATCCAAAACAACAGGAAGACCAGTACTATTCTTTCTGCCTGATACCAAAACCGAATCCTCAAAATCTCAGCTCGATTTATTAGCACAAAATAATATTTCATTAAAAGGTTCTATAGAACAGGCTAAAGCTGCTATTTTATATCCACCAAAAGGTATGAACTGCCTTATACTTGGAAGTACTGGTGTTGGTAAATCCATGTTTGCATCATTAATGCATAACTACGCATTGACTATGAATGTAAAATCAGAAGATTCTCCTTTTATAGTTTTTAACTGTGCTGACTATAGTAATAATCCACAGCTTTTAACTTCTCAATTATTCGGTGTGAAAAAGGGTACCTATACAGGTGCAGAATCCGATAAAACCGGTTTAATCGAACAAGCTAATGGTGGAATACTGTTTTTAGATGAAGTTCATAGACTTCCGCCAGAAGGACAGGAAGCCCTTTTTGTCTTTCTTGATACTGGAACATTCAGGCGAGTTGGTGATTCTGAATTAAGAAAATCTGATGTTCTCATAATATCTGCAACTACAGAGAATCCAGATTCAGCACTTCTTAATACTTTTAGAAGAAGAATTCCTATAGTAATAAACATTCCTTCTTTAAAAGAAAGAACTCTTGAAGAAAGACTTTACCTTATAAAAAGTTTTTTCAAACATGAAAGTATAAGAATTAATAAAGATATATATGTTTCTTTAAATTCTCTTCGTGCATTGATTTCTTATGACTGTCCCAATAATATAGGTCAGTTGAAAAGCGATGTCCAAATGCTCTGCGCTAAAGCATATTCTGAATTTCTTACTAATGTAAGAGTAGATGTGAGAATTCACAGCGGGAGTCTTCCTCCTTATATTAAAGAAGGTCTCTACAAAGAGAAGGAACATAGAGTCTTATGGAACAATCTTATGAGTGATGAAATTGAATTCTTCAGATTCAGCGGATCAAGTAATGATTCTATTGATATGTTTGAAAGTAATGATAATAGTATTTATGATTTTATAGAAAACAAACTTAAAACACTAAAATCATTAGAAATTTCCGATGTAGATATTGAAAATATATTAGAAAAAGATATTGCCAAGCATTTCAAAAACAATTTTACTACCGTATCAAAAGAATTTAATAAAAAAAATCTTTTATCAATAATTGATCCAGATGTTCTTGAATGTTTTGATAAAATTGTTAACTATATAAGTGAAAGACTTCCTATACGTTTTGACAGTAATTTATATACTGCCTTTGCTCTTCACATTAACACTCTTATTGATAGAATTCACAGTAAAAAGATTATTAAAAATCCTAATCTTGAAAAAATAAAACATCTCTATCCAAATGAGTTTTCTATTGCTTTAGATGTAAAAGATATATTATCAGAATATCTGTATACCTCAATTCCTGTAGATGAAGCTGGGTATATAACATTATTCCTTATTCCTGATACTACTCTAAAGAATAAACCAAAAGATAAAGTAAAAGTCATATTGATTGCTCATGGAGAATCAACAGCTTCTTCAATGAGTGATGTTGCAAATAAACTTTTAGGTGAAGATTATGTAATTCCAATAAATGCACCAATTGATGTACCACCATCAAAGGTTTTGGAACATTTAAAACTCACTATAAAAGAAAATCCATCAAATTCAGGATATCTTTTATTAGTTGATATGGGATCACTTCTTGCATTTGCTGATACTGTCAGAACCGAATTAAATGTTAAACTCCAAGTTATTTCTCTTGTATCAACACTTCATGTATTAGAAGCAGCGAGAAAAGCATTGTTAGGATTGTCTTTAAATGAAATCTATAATGACGTTATAATGATAAATTCTTACATGCAGGTTCATAAAAATCTGAACAATAAAACCATAAGTACAAATAAAACTCTCATAATAACTGCATGTATGACTGGAGAAGGCGGTTCCAGTGCAATAAAAGACTTTCTATCTGTACATCTTAAATTTGATTCTGAATTATTTGAAATAGTCTGCTTAAGCTGTGCAGACAACGAAAGCTTCAAAGAGATGATTCTAAACTTTGAATCAAAAAATCAAGTTTTATTTGTAGTATCATCTTTCTATATTGAATCATTAAACATAAAACAGTTTTCAATGTATGATACATTGAATGGATCTGTATTAAATCAAATGCAAAGTCTTATAGATGAAAAGACAACTTTACTTAATATTCCTAATGTTTTAAATGAAAATATTCCTAATATAGCTGGTCTCGAATTGACTAATGATATTCAGTCAGTATTGAAAGAACTTCAAAAAAGAATTAATGTAAAATTTGATGCAGATAACTTAATTGGACTTACTTTACATTTATCCTTTTTAATTGGAAGACTTAAAAATAATCAGCAGACTATTTTATTTCCAAATAAAAGTAAATTTATAACTGACAATTTTTCTCTATACAATGTAATAAAAGAGAGCCTTAATCCATTAAAAAGAAAGTATAATATAAACAATTTCTCAGATGATGAAATCTGTTATATTGTGAAACACTTAACTCCAAATAAAGACACTAATCAATCTTAATGATATAATTAATTGTGGAATTTTTATACTTTTGGTCTAAGAGAGGTTTTTTATGTTCAATAGTGAAATTATTAAAAATTTAAATGAATTAGAGCTTATGCTTTACCGTTATATAATGAAAAATACTGAAAAAGTAATATATATGAGAATACGAGAACTTGCAGATGAAGCTCATGTATCAACTACAACAATTTTAAGATTCTGTAAAAAATTTGACTGTAATGGTTATTCAGAATTTAAAGTAAAATTGAAAATATATCTTGAAAACAATGTCAATGAAAAAAATATAAAAAATGATCAATCTGTAATTATTGATTTCTTTAAAAAACTTAATACTGATGAACTTGATGAAAAAATCGAAGCTGTATGTGATATGATTTACAATTCACCTAATCTTGTCTTTTTAGGTTCAGGCACATCAGGAATTTTGTGCAAATATGCTGCAAGATATTTTTCAACTATAGGCAAATTTGCTACATATATAGATGATCCCTATTTTCCTGCCAATTATAAGACTTATGAAAATTGTACTATTATAATTTTATCAGTCTCTGGCGAAACAAAGGCAATTATTGATTTAGTAAATAACTTCAAAAGAGAAAATTGTCCAATTGTAAGCATTACAAATAGTGAAAACTGTACAATTTCAAAAATTTCTGACCTAAACATTTCTTATTATATAACTCAAGAAAAACTAGGAAAATCTGATATAACAACTCAGGTTCCTGTTTTATATATAATAGAAACAATTGCAAGAACGCTTCATAACATGTATGAATCTAACTAGAAAATTTATCATAAATACAAGGCAGCAGAGATAACTCTCTGCTGCCTTGTATTTCATATTATTAAATAAATTAATTTTATTATAGGGCAAACTTTTTATATAATTGCCAATGTACAATGGACAATTGACAATGTAAAGATGAAATCTTTTCAAGATTTCTTTGATTATTATTTTATATATTTCAATTATCTTTGTATATTTCAAATTTTGTGTTTCACATATATCATATAAATTTTAATCTTATAATCTATATATTACTTATCTGCTAACTTTAATGCAAAATCTAAAACTTTTTCTCCATTCATCATACCATAATCAATCATTGGTATTACATCTAATGGAATTCCCTTTGGATCGCATAATTTTTTAGCTTTTGGTAATGTGTAACCTACTTGTGGTCCAAGTAATGCTACATCCATGCTATCTAAATGTTTATCCATTTGACTTTCTGGATATGCATTGATTTCTACATCTATATTTTTTGCTTTAGCTGCATCTTTCATTTTATTTACTAATACGCTTGTTGACATTCCAGCTGCACAAAATAATTTTATTCTAACCATGATTTTTTACCTCCAATAAATAAATCTTAATTACATTCTTTATAATCAAATTTAAATTAAATATCTTAATATAGTGGTGATTTTAATGTACGGATTGTTTATGGGCTTACTTATAATTTTACTAAATAATCACCACCATAATTAAAATATATAAATTTATAATTAGTTATATAATGAGCAGTTTCAATTGACAATATATAATTGACAATTTTCATGTATATTATTTATATTTTTAACTAATTTTATTACATCAAATTATTTTATTAATGTATTTACGACTTTTCTTAAATCTATAATTTGTTCAATTAAATTCTTTTCAGAAATTGCAGTCATCAAATGATCTTGTGCGTGAACAAATAAAATTGAGAAATCCACTTTCTCTCCAGCTGCTTCCTTTTGAAGCATTTCTGTCTGAGAATCATGAGCTTTAGCTAACGCTTCATTTGCCAATTCCATTTCTTTATCAGCTTCATCATATTTTCCTTCATTTACTTTGCTTAATGCCATATATGCATGATTTTTGCAGTCACCAGCATTTATTATTATGTTCATTATCTGCATTTCTAATTGTTCCATCTAAATTAAATCCTCCATTATTATCTGTGCTTATTTTTTATTTAATTTTTTCATAGAGAATTGGATTTTTAAAGTCCAATTCTCTAAACTATTATCTTGCTAAAAATTATTTTTCAAATTCTACATTGCTGCTGAATCTGAACCAGCTGCAGCTGCTTGTTCTGTTGCAAAACTCATATTATCGCATTTCTTGAAGAATGGTAAGTAAACGAAAACTGATAATGCTAATATTGCAGCTTGTAATATTGCAGTTCTAACACCACCTACTAATAATCCTGAGATTATTGGAGGAGTTGTCCAAGGTACTAATACACCTGAGAATGGTGGAACAATACCAAAGTAAATTGCAGCGTATAATATTAATCCTGATAAAGTTGGCATACCTACGAATGGAACAACCATTATTGGGTTCATTACTATTGGTGTACCAAATAATACTGGTTCATTTATGTTAAATACAGCAGGTACTATTGATAATTTACCTAATTGTTTAAATTGAGCTGATTTTGCTAAGAATAACATACAAATTACAAAACCAATTGTCATACCAGAACCTGTTACAGTCATAAATTGATCTAGGAACTGTTGAGTTACTATGTGTGCACCATTTTCAAGAGTAAGTGCTTGTCCTGAAGTTGCAATTGCACCGTTTTCAAGAGTGTTTGAAGTTAATATTGGAGTCATTATACCACTTACAACAGTTGCACCATGAACACCAAAGAACCAGAAGAAAGGAATAAGTAATCCCATTAAAATTACGCCACCGATTGAATCTGTCATACCTTGTAATGGAGTTTGAAGAACTTTATAAATAACTTCAACAAAAGTAGTATCTCCAAAAGCTTTAAATCCTGCATAAATTATGCATCCACTTGTAATAAGTACAGCTGCTGGTATTAATGCTGAGAATGAATCAGCAACACCTTGAGGAACACCATCTGGCATTTTGATTCTTATATCTTTTGTCATAAACCAAGAATATACAGCACCAACGATAAGTCCGATTATTATAGCTGTAATCATTCCTTTACCACCTAAGTAAGTTGTAGGAATTACACCAGATACTTTTGTACCATCTTCTGTAATAGTGTATAGGTTTCCAGTTAAAATAAATATTGAAAAAGCAATAACTCCTGCTGATAAAGGTTCATGACCTTCATTTTTAGCATACACATATGCTATTCCGATACAAGCGACCATTGCCATTATTCCCATTGTTGAATCATTTGTTTGTAATAGTGGTCCATCCCATCCTTTTGATGAAACGAAATCTGCTGCTGGCTGATATGGAAGCTGAGCTAGTAGTAAGAATACCGAACCGATTAATGTTAATGGTAAAGTATAAAGTATACCATCTTTTAATGCAATAACGCCTTTCATGTTTACAAATTTCATAACAGTAGGTACTAATTTTTCGTTTAAGAATGATGACATATAAATTCCTCCTTTGATTTTTATAAATACCTTAAAATATAATTTGTAAAATACTTTATTAAATAAATTTATAAAACAAATGTTTATTTATCTTATGACATGATTATACAACAAAATTTATTCAAAGTAATCATTTTCATAGCCTAAAGTAACAGGTTTCAGCATACTGTTCTTTTTTACAAAAAAGTAACATATTGTTTTTCATATGTTAAATACTTATTAATACTGGCTTTGATAACAATTACATCAATAAAAAATACTATAATATGTAAATCATTGATAAATATACAAATGTCTATTTAATTAGATAAGATGAATAAAAAAACTATAACATATGAATATTACTCATATATTATAGTTTCTATTTACCACATATTTATTTTTCTTTCATTTTTTCATTATACAGCTTTCTTCCTACTGTTTCTAAAATATACATAGGAGGAAGATGACTTGTTATATCAATTTCGTTATCTATCCTCTCCTCCGGAATATAGTAAGCTATATTGAAATCTGACATTTTAGCTATTGTTGAGTTTTCACTGTTAGTTATACTAGCTATAACGTATTTTTCCTTTTTAAATTTGTTAACAGCGTCAATTATCTGCTGTGTTTCTCCTGATTCTGATAATACTATAATAAGCCCATTTTTATAGCTTTCACAATTAACAGGATAAAACAAATCATCTATGTATACACTAAACTTACCCATTGAAGCAATATATCTAGATCCATATTTTCCAACTATTCCAGACAGTCCGCCTCCTAAAAATACTATATTATCATGTTCTTTAATCATTCTGCATAAAGTATTTATCTTTTCTCTGAATTCATCACTAGATAATCTTTTGAAATTATCTATTATAAAGGATGTATCTTCACTTATTTTCTTATGTTTCTTATTTTCCATATACATCTTAAATTTCAGCTTGAATTCAGAGAATCCATCACAATCTAATTTTCTGCAGAATCTCAGCACTGTAGTCGTTGATACATGTGCTTCATTTGCCAGGTCCCTTATTTTCATATACATGACCTTTTCACTGTTTTTCATTATATATTCATATAATGATAATTCCAGTTCATTTAATTTTTTTATTTCCTCACTCCCAAACATATTTTACCTCCGTACATTGTTATATACATAACATGAAAACATCTGTATACAATTACATTATATCAGATTTAATTTTAATCTGATAGTTATTGCATTTGCTTTATACATTTAAAACTATACTAGTACAGTTGCCATTCGCTTATGTTGATTCTTCTAATTGTTCAATATAATATATGATTATAGAGTGTATCAAAGGAGGTCTTAATTATGAGTAAAAAAATTAAAATTGTAACAATCGGTGGAGGTTCAAGCTATACTCCAGAATTAATTGAAGGATTTATAAAAAGATATGGCTGAATTGTGCCCAAATGCATGGCTTATAAACTTCTCTAATCCAGCTGGTATGGTAACTGAAGCTCTTCTTAAATATGGAATAAACAAAAAAGTTATAGGATTATGTAATGTTCCTATAGGAATGGAAAAAGCAGTTGCTGGAATGCTTGATGTTGACCATGAACGAGTTAGAATGACATTTGCAGGTCTTAATCACATGGTTTTTGGTAAAGATATTTATCTTGATGGTGAAAATGTAACTGATAGAGTAATTGATGCAATTGCAGATGGCAAGATGGATTCAATAGTTAAAAATATTAAAGATTTTGAATGGAGTCCAGAATTTATCAAAGCATTAAAGATGATGCCATGTCCATATCACAAATATTACTTCCAGACTGCTGAAATGCTTGAAGATGAATTAAAAGAATTTTCTAAAGGTGAAACAAGAGCTGAAGTAGTACATAGACTTGAAAAAGACTTATTTGAATTATACAAAGATGAAAATCTTGATGTAAAACCACCTCAATTAGAAAAGCGTGGAGGTGCATATTATTCTGATGCTGCATGCAGACTTATCAATTCTATTTACAACGATAAGAAAGACATTCAGCCAGTTGATGTAAGAAATAATGGTTCAATTGAAGGAATTGATGATAATTCAGCTGTAGAAGTTTCATGTATAATAACTAAAGATGGACCTAAACCTCTTTCTATAGGAAAACTCCCTGTTGCAGTAAATGGTTTGGTTCAAACAATAAAATCTTTTGAGAAACTTGTTGTTGAAGCTGCTGTTGAAGGCGACTATAACAAAGCCCTTCTTGCATTAACAATAAATCCATTAATTCCATCAGAAAAAATGGCAAAAATTCTTTTAGATGAACTTTTAGAAGTTCATAAAGAATATCTTCCTCAATTCTTTAAATAACATCCAGTTCTTATAATTAACTATAAAAAACAGATGGTTTTGTGTAAAAACAAAACCATCTGTTTTTTGCTCCTTATTATTTCAAAGCAAATCTTCCTATCATAGTATCCAATGTTTCAGCCTGTGCTGTCAATTCTTCACTTGCTGCTGCACTTTCTTCTGATACTGCTGAATTTGATTGTACAACATCAGCAATCTGCTCTATTCCACCATTTATCTGTTCTATAGATAGAGCCTGTTCTTCTGCTGCTTTAGTTATATTATTGACAAATTCTGCTGCTTCTTTGGCATGTTCAACAACTTCTTTTAATGCTTTAGAAGTTTCATCTGCCACATCTCTTCCTTCATAAACTGCTTTTATTGATTCTTCAATTAATTCTGTAGTATTCTTTACAGCTTCTGATGACTGTTCTGCAAGCTTTCTTACTTCTTCTGCAACTACTGCAAATCCTTTTCCAGCTTCTCCTGCTCTTGCTGCTTCTATTGATGCATTAAGAGATACAAGATTTGTCTGTTCTGCCACTTCGTCTATTGCTTGAATTATATTTTTTATATTTAATGATGTGCTTTCAATTTTATTCATAGCATCCATCATATTGTTCATTTTCTTATTACTTTCTCCTATGTATTGGGCTAATTGTTTTACTATTTTATCTGTATTATCTGCATGTTTTGAAGTATTTTGAACCTGTTCATTTATTTCTCCAATAGAAGCTGTTAATTCTTCTACTGCACTTGCTTGCTCTGTTGCTCCTTGTGAAAGACTTTGAGCAGTCTGTGAAACCTGTTGTGATCCTCCGCTTACTTGAGCAGTTGCTTCTTTTATTTCATAGAATGTATCATTTAGAGACGCTAATATATTATCTAAAGATACTTTTATTTTTGCAAAATCACCCTTATAATTTTCAGTTGTACTCACATTTAATTTACCATCTGCAATACTTCCTAATATGCTGTCTATTTCACCAATATACATTTTAAGTCCCTTAGTCATTTCAGAAAATACATCCTCTAATTCACCGATTTCATCATTAGATTCTGAATTCATCTCTACAGATAGGTTTCCTGATGCTATTTCTTTTGCAACATCTTTTATCTTTCCAATAGGCTCCGCTATCAATTCAGAGATGATTTTACTTGAAGCAAAGGCAGAAATTAATAAAAATGCTATAGCAGCTATAATAACTACTAACGATATAATTTCCAACATATTCAATTCCTTGGATAAATTATTTGCCTGATCTATATTAACTTGTAACAGCTCATCAATTGCTGCTGATAAATCAGAAGCAACAGGTCCTATCTGATTATCTAATAATGCTGCAGCTTCCAGTTCATTATTTTCATTCACTAATTCTATTAATTGAGTTCTAAACTGAGCATATTTGTCTCCATACTCATTTAATTTTTTAAAGTGTTCTTCTTCTTCATCACTTGTACTAGTTGCTCTCACTTCTTCTAGTAAACTTTTTGTATTTTCTATTGATTTATCAAGAGAATTCAATATCTCATCTTTATTCAAGTTATTATCCTCATTAACAGCTAATAATCTTCTTAGAAGCACTCTTTGATTATTAATCTCCATTCCAAATTTTCCAATAGTACCTTGAGAAAATCCATAATTTTTTATTGCATACTTGTAATCCTTATTAGTTTTTAATAGAAAGCCCATTACTATCAGTGACATAACTATTCCAATTAAGGCTACAGCTAAAAGAGAATCAAATATCTTCTTTTTTATCGGCAAATCTTTAATTCTCCCTTCAATTTTTCGCTCGATAAACGATTCGCGTTTCATGACCATTCCTCCCACTAATCTTACATTTTCTATTATTAATAAATATTACAATTAATAACTAAATTATACACTATTATTTAAATTTAGTAAAATAATTTGATGTTTTTTATCGAAATTAAGTTTTTTGTATTATTATATATTTTGTTATTGAATATTTCAGCAAACACATTCTAATACAACGCAAAAAGGCCATAGTGCATATTTTAGGGAGTACAAATTGCACTATGACCTTTTTAATTATATTAAATTTCAATGCTATAAATACATTGTTTCAATAAATTACTTAATTTCTATGCTTGATCCTTTTTCTTCCTTTTCAACTTCTTTAGGAAGTTCTACTTTAAGCACACCATTTTCAAATTTTGCATTGATTTTATCAGCTTCAATATTATCAAAATAGAATGATCTTGAAAATTCTCCATAAGATTTTTCTTTTCTTACATAATTATCCTTCTTTTCATCATACTCTTCATTTCTCTTTGCTGAAATAACGAGATATTTATTTTTATAATTTACACTTATATCTTTCTTTTCTACACCTGGAAGATCTGCGCTTATTAAATACTCTTTATCAGTTTCCTTTATATCTGTCTTAAATTGATTCATTTCCTTATTCATTCCCATTTCTACAGGAGCTAAAAAGTCACTGTTAAAGAAGTCATCAAATAAACTGCCTGCATAACTGCCTTTTTCATTTGAATTATTAGTTTTAAATGGTATTATTCCAAACATATAAAATCCTCCTTTAAGCTTGTAACTACAAGTCATTTAAAAATTATAATGAGCTAAATTCTTCAAAAATTTAATCCTTAATTGCATTATGCTACATAGCTATATACATTAAGCAATCCTAACTTACTATCTATTGTTAATTTAAAAGTCTCTGGACACTAATAGACTCAAAGCATAAACTATAACCTTATTCTATAAAAATTTCTGAGTGACTGCTTTCACTCTTATGTTCCTTTGGTAATATTATCTTAAGTTCTCCATTTTCAAATTTTGCTCTTATGCCTTCTTTCTTTACATTGTCTAAATAGAAAGACCTTGAAAATTCTCCATAGCTTCTTTCTTTTCTAATATAACTATCCTTGCTGTCATCATGACATTCTGTTCTCTTTGCCTTTATTGTAAGATTATTGTCATTATAATCAAGTTTTATATCTTCCTTATTTACTCCTGGGAGTTCTGCACATACAAGATATTCATTTTCTGTTTCTCTCACATCTGCATTAAATTTACTCATATCAAAGTTCATTCCTAGTGGTGCTAAAAAATCATCATTAAAGAAATCGCTTATTAAATCTGCAAAACTTCCTCCACTTACATTTGTATTAGTTTTAAAAGGTATTAATCCAAACATACAAACGACCTCCTTTGATATTCTGACTTTTATTTTATGTTTATAAATATTGAATTAATTTTTAACCTATAAATTAAGTTCTTTAATCAATGATCACTATTTTTTAACCATCTCTTAAATCCCTCTCCTTATCTTTTGTACAAGTACATTATAATCTCAAGGTCAAAGAAAGTCAAAGTTAAACTTGTGTATTTTTTTCTAAATTCATTTGTAAATTATCCAATAATCAAAAATATATTTCTATTACTATATTTCTCTTTTATTTGCTTTTATTTGCTTGTATTTTCTATTTTTTATATATTATTTTATTATGCATAATAGTTCAAAAAATTTCTTAATGCTTTATATATAAATTTATAAATACACTTTGGAATTTAACATCACACAAAGCAAAAAAGACAGGTAATTTGATATGTGTCTTTACATAATCCCTGTCCTCAAAAACTATCTTTTATAATTTAATATATTTTTTATATCATCAATACTTTCTATATCCAATATATTTTCAATAATTAAATTTAAATTTTCACTATCTAATTTCTCAATATTGTTCCTTATTTGGTTATCAATACATCCAATTTTTTTTGTAAGTAATTTTAATACTCTTTGAATATCCTTTAATCTGACTGTTTCTTTTTCTTGCTCAATTCCCTCTTGAATAGCTTCATTTGCTGCATTCATATTTTCTACATAATTCATTTATTGATGGCAGTTTAAATCCCCGAGCTACTTTTTCATCTATTATGTATTTTTTTATATCATTAGAAATCCTTTCATATATTTTCATATTAAATCTTCTCCCATATTCTTATTAAAAAACTATTTATCCATCAATGTATACATATGTTCTAATGATAACTATATAATATAAGCTAAAAAATCTAAAAAAGATTTCTTCCTTCATTGACAATTGTCAATTGGAATATTGGAATATACATTTTTCAATAAGTTCAATTTTACTTTATGTTAACATATACCCTGCAACTATTCCAGCTACTATTGCTGCAAACATTGTAATTCTGGATTTTTTAAAATTTCCACCTTGAATAATTGATGATACTAATACTCCAATCCCAACAGCCCATGCCATGTCAATCCACACATTTCCACTCTGCTGTATTAAATGTTTAGCAGTTCCATGATTCAATATCCACATAGTACCTGGAATCACCATAGCTGCAATAAATCCCCCTATGGCTCCCAATCTATTTACAAACTTATCCCATAAAATTATAACTATAAAAGTAAATATTCCTGCTCCAATTATTGTTGTAACCATATCATGAATATCCATAAATCTTCCGTTACTAAAAACTTATAAAAATCTATAAAAAATTATAAAATCTTATGTTTTATTCCTTTTTCATTGTATCTGT
>NZ_CAKVKB010000097.1 GCF_934754915.1 uncultured Clostridium sp. | reverse complement strand
AGACACTTCCTTTATTTTCTATAATTATATCATTTTAAAAACTATCTGTCTGTGTCTACACTTTTATACTAACACCAAGCTGGGAAGAGAAAAATGCGTAGACATTATTAAGGCTATGATAAAAGTAAAATTTGAATAAAAGAAATGAAAAAGGACTGTTGCATAAATGTTAAGTGCTATATTAAGCAGGATAATAGTTTATGCAGCAGTCCTTTAATTATATATTTTGCAGCATGTTTTTTATTTCAGAACTGTAATTATGTTGCTCATAATATTAATACATGTTGATATGATGCAATTTGGATTATGAATAATTAAAAAATATATTTATTAATCAGCAATGATAAGTTCTATTCCTAAATCAGTAATTTTTTTCTGCCAGCGGGGAGTAATTTTATTATCTGTTATTATTACATCAAAATCAGTAAGTTCTGCAAAGTAAGAAGATTTCACAATATCAAATTTTTTTGAATCGGCTAAAAGAATTTTTTTAACAGATGATTTGATAATAGCCTGTTTAGTCAATACCTCATAATTATTGGAACAGGTTATGCCTAAATTTTCATGAATACCTGCTGCAGAAACAAAAACTTTTGTAGCACGGGTCTTTTTTATTAAGGAAATGCCTTCTTCACTTTCAAACATCATTGTGTTAGGGTGAAAATATCCTCCTGAAAATATGAGATTTATATTTTTCTTTTTTGATAAAGCCATCAAAATGTTTGTGTTGTATATTAATGCACTAATTTTAAGATTGTTATCTATAAATTTTGCTAATTTTTCAGTTGTTGTGCCTGTATCAATTATTATTATATCATCTGATGATATAAGTCTTGCAGCAGCTTTTCCTATTTTGATTTTTTCCTTTTCACAACGTATGCCTTCATTTTTTATATCATAGAATGATTCAAGTTTTTCTATATTATTTGCAGGATTATAAATAGCTGCTCCATAAACATTAGTGATAATGTTGTTTGATTTTAGTATTTCAAGATCACGTCTTATTGTCATTTCAGAAACATCAAGAGTCAAAGCAAGTTCTTTTACTGAGGCACCATTTTTCTCTTTTAATATATTTATTATTGCATTTGTACGATTTAACTTCTTATTCAAAATAAAATCACCTTGTTATTTTAATTATTGTTTATATTCTAACATCTTTTAATTAAGAGTTAAAGAAGTATTAGATTAAAAATGTTAGAACTCTAACATTTTATGTTGACATTATAACAAAAAAATATTACTATTATCACAACATTATAAAATTGTAAAAAATATATTTAATATATGTTTCAATAATAAAACTATATATATAAATAAAGAAATCTTGAAAAGATTTCATCCTTCATTGTCAATAGTCCATTGTACATTGTTAATTAGAATATATAATTATTATGGAAAAGAGGAAAAGAAATGAATAAACAAGAAATTTTAAGACATGTAGACCATACATTATTAAGTCCAGTTGCAACATGGGAAGATATACAGAAAATATGTGATGATGCAATTGAATACAAAACAGCATCTGTATGTATTCCAGCATGCTATATATCACGTATACATGAAAAATATCCAGAACTTAATATATGTACAGTAGTAGGTTTTCCTTTAGGATATTCATGCACAGAAGCTAAAGTTACAGAAACAAGAAAGGCTTTAGAAGATGGTGCAAATGAAATAGATATGGTAATTAACATTACTGATGTTAAAAATAAATTATTTGATAAAGTAACTGAAGAAATAAGAACTTTAAAAAATGTATGCGAAGATAAAATTTTAAAAGTAATAATAGAAACTTGCTATTTAACAGAGGAAGAAAAAATAGCTATGTGTAAAGCTGTAACTGAAGCTGGTGCTGACTATATAAAGACTTCTACAGGATTTGGAACTGGCGGAGCAACTCTTGAAGATGTTAAATTATTTAAGAAACATATAGGGCCAAATGTAAAGATTAAAGCAGCTGGTGGAGTAAGCACAGTAGAAGATCTTGAAATGTTTATAAGTGAAGGCTGTGATAGAATTGGAACAAGTAGAGCAGTAGGTCTTTTAAAAGGTGAAGCAACACAAGGATATTAAAATTTAATGGAAGTTATTATATTAAAAAATAATGATTTAATAAAACCATTTATCTTAAAAATTAAACATGTAAAAACAAAAATCAATCCAAACAAGTAGAGTAATTCTTATGGTATGGATTGATTTTTTTTATAAAATAAAAAATAATAATTAATTTTTCTATATGTAACATATGTTACATATCTTTATATGAGTTATAGATAAAATAAGCATATAGCTGAGAGATATTTAGAAACAGCTATTAAATGTGAAAAATATTATTTTAGAAGAATAGCTAAAATTTGATTTATAAAGCTTGGAGGAATTAATTATGGAAAATAATATGTTTTGTTACCAATGTCAAGAAACAGCAGGAAACAAGGGATGTTCAAAGATGGGCGTATGTGGGAAAACTGCAGATCTTGCAAACATGCAGGATTTATTAATATATGTAACAAAGGGGCTGGCTGAAGTTACAACTCGTTTACGTAAAGAAGGAAAGAAGATAGATAAGGAATTAAATCACTATATAACTCTTAATTTATTTACAACAATTACAAATGCAAATTTTGATGATGAAGTTTTCTATGCAAGAGTTAAAGAAACATTAATAAAGAAAAATGAATTAATAGAAAAGTTATCAGATAAGAATGGTTTATCTGAAGCAGCTGTATGGGATTTAGATGCAGAAAACAATTCAGGAATATTGAAAGCTATTAAAGATATTATTAATGGAAACAAGTCAGCAGAAGAAGTGAATTCAATATTAAAAACTAAAGCAGAATCTAAAGAAGTTGGTGTTCTTGCAACTGAAGATGAAGATATACGTTCATTAAGAGAATTAATAACTTATGGATTAAAAGGATTAAGTGCATATTCTAAACATGCAAATGCATTAGGTCATGATAATGAAGAAATTGATGCATTTATGCAGGAAACACTTGCTAAATTATTAGATGATTCTTTAAGTGCAGATGATTTAGTAGCATTAACTTTAGAAACAGGTAAAACAGGTGTTGATGGAATGGCACTTTTAGATACTGCAAATACATCAACTTATGGAAATCCTGAAATAACAAAGGTTAACATAGGAGTAGGAAAAAATCCTGGAATATTAGTATCTGGTCATGATTTATCTGATATTGAACAATTATTAATACAGACAGAAGGAACTGGAGTAGATGTTTATACTCATTCAGAAATGCTTCCAGCACATTATTATCCTAAACTTAAGAAATATAAGCATTTAGTAGGAAACTACGGTAATGCATGGTGGAAACAAAAAGAAGAATTTGAATCTTTCAATGGACCAATATTGATGACAACAAACTGTATTGTACCACCAAAGGATTCTTATAAAGATAGAATGTTTACAACAGGTGCAGCAGGATTTGCAGGATGTAAGCATATTGAAGGGGAAGCCGGAAGCCAGAAGGATTTCTCTGAAATCATTGAATTAGCAAAGAAATGTGCACCTCCAACAGAAATTGAAACAGGTGAAATAGTTGGTGGATTTGCTCATGAACAGGTATTTGCCTTAGCTGACACTGTTGTTGAAGCTGTTAAATCTGGAGCTATAAAGAAATTTGTAGTAATGGCAGGATGTGATGGAAGAGCATCTAAAAGAAATTACTATACTGACTTTGCAAAAGCCCTTCCAAAGGATACAGTAATATTAACAGCAGGATGTGCAAAATATAAATATAATAAATTAGATTTAGGTGACATCGGTGGCATTCCAAGAGTATTAGATGCAGGTCAATGTAATGACTCTTATTCATTGGCATTAATTGCACTTAAATTAAAAGAAGTATTTGAATTATCTGATATCAACGAATTACCAATTATATACAATATTGCATGGTATGAACAAAAAGCAGTAATTGTATTATTGTCTTTATTATATCTTGGAGTAAAAGAAATTCACTTAGGGCCAACACTTCCAGCATTTTTATCACCAAATGTGGCAAAAGTGTTAGTTGAAAACTTCGGTATAGGTGGAATTACTACAGTAGAAGAAGATATGAAGATGTTTTTCAATGAAGATGTGAAAGTTGAAGAAGGAAAAATTTCTAAAGATATGATTATTGCTGATATAATAAAATCAAGTCCTGAAAATATCAATGTATTGATGGAAGCAGGTATGCATTGTATAGGATGTCCATCATCTCAGGCTGAAACATTAGAAGATGCATGTAATGTTCATGGATTTGATGTAAATGAAATTTTAGAAAAATTAAAATAAGATATGCTTATTTAAAATATTCCGTCATTTCTACTAAAATAGAAACGACGGAATATTTTATAATTTATTTTGAATATTATCTCTTCTATTCAAGATTTAAGTTGTTGGTAATAATATGATTAGTTATAAAGAAATATAAACATAAGTATATGCCTTCAAATATTATTGTAAATAATAATACTATTCCCATAGAGTGAATTGAAGAAAACTCAAAAATATCTATAGGTAATTGTGAAAGTATGACAAGAAGTAATGAATTAATCATATTAGATGCTATACTTAATCCTATAAATGCACCAATTGACAATAATATTTTTGATTTATTAAACAAATGTCCAATTGATATAGAAGCATAAATCATTGTTATTGATTTTCCTAATTCAATAAGTCCTAATATAAAATATTCAAATAATATTATAAAACTCATTATTCCAAATTCTTTTTGAGCTTCAGTAATTAGGAATGATATTGAAGAGATTATATTAGTGAAAGAATCATATGTTGCAAAAAGAACTATGAGTGATAAAAAAGCAGCAAAACAGCTTAATATTGTCCAAATTATAGATACTGAAATTTTATTTATTATATTTAAATATGGTTTTACTGGGAGTGTATTCATTAAATAGCCTTCATCTCCAAGAAGATTTTTATAAAATCTTTGAACAATGATAAGGAAAGTAGCAACAAATACAGTAGCCATAGTAAATCCATATGCAAATACTGATATCATAGTGGCAAGCCTTCCAAACATTGAAAATTTTTCAATTATTACAGAATTGTTATTAATCGTATTAAGTAGGTTTTCTTTAAAGAATACTCTAATAATAAATGCAAATGCTATAAGAGCAGCATATAATGGAAAAAGATATCTTCCAGTTGCCTTAAATTCATATTTCATTAACTTTTTTAACATCTGAATACCTCCCTGAACAAATCATCAATACTTTTTCCCTCATTTTCTCTGATTTCATCAACACTTTTTGATAAATAAATATCTCCATAAGATAAAAATATAACATCATCAAGTATTCTTTCAATATCTGAAATAAGGTGAGTTGATATTATTATTGTTGAATCCTCAGTATAATTAGTTATAATAGTATTTAATATATAATCTCTTGCAGCTGGATCAACACCTGCAATAGGTTCATCTAAAAGATAGAGTTTTGCTTCACGGCTCATTACAAGTATAAGCTGAACTTTTTCTTTAGTACCTTTAGACATTGTTTTCAATTTGTCGCTAGGATTTATATTTAATTTTTTAAGCATATCATAAGCTTTATCACTGTTGAAATTCTTATAAAAGTCACTGAAAAAATCTATTATATCAGATACTTTCATCCAGTCATTGAGATATGTTCTCTCTGGAAGATATGAGACTATTTCTTTAGATTCTACTCCAGGTGTTTTACCATCTATTAATATTTCTCCGCTTGTTGGAGTCAGTAATGCATTAGCAAGTTTTATAAGGGTGCTTTTGCCGCTTCCATTAGGTCCAAGGAGTCCTACAATTCTGCCTCTGTTTACCTTTAAATCAATTCCATTAAGAGCTTTTTTACCAGCAAATGTTTTTATTAAGTTTCTGCATTCTAAAATAGGTATGTTATTAGAGTTATTAGAGCTGTAATCATAAGATGTATCAGATTCATTGTTGTGAATATAAAGTCCGTCATTATTCATTATTTCATCTCCTTTATTATTGTCTCAACAAGTTTAACTGTATCTTCTTTTGTGTATCCTATTTTTTCCATGCTTTTAAGGAAATCATTTATCTGTTCTTTTGCTAAATTATTTTTCATATCTTTAATCATATCTGAATCCTCCGTAATAAATCTTCCACTTGTTCGCTTACTGAATACCAACCCTGTTTTTTCAAGTTCAGTTAAGGCTTTCTGCATTGTGTTAGGATTAACAGCTGCTTCACTTGCTATATCTCGTACAGAAGGAAGTTTTTCACCAGGTTTATAATAGCCACAGATTATTTTTAATTGTATTTTTTCCATAAGCTGCATGTAAATTGGTCTGTCGTTAGTAAAATTCCATGACATATTCTCACTCCTTTTTTATTGTACTATTGTACTAAGTTGTTAATACAATAATACAATTTTTATTAGAAGATGTCAACAGTAAATGGAAAAAATTCAAAATAATATATAAATATATTATTATATGAGTTCTAATAATAAAACTACTGTATATTGTTAATTGGCAGATATATATCATCTATACTCAAAGAGTATTTTTATTTGTTGAATATAAGGACAGGCAGTGATATAATAATCCACAAGGTGTATATACATGTGTAAATATTATTAGAGAGTGGTGTAAATATGTATTTAAGTTTTGAAGATGGAAGTGTAGTAAGTAGTCGTGTAAATAAAGAGAGTCTAAATTTAAAAGAAGAGATTTTAAAATTAAAAAAAGAAAGAAATGCAGTGATACTTGCACATTACTATCAGCCAGGTGAAATTCAGGAATTAGCAGATTATGTTGGAGATTCTTATTATTTGAGTGAGAAGGCAAGAGATTGTAATGAAAAGGTAATAATGTTCTGTGGAGTAAGATTTATGGCAGAAAGTGCAAAAATTTTATCACCAGAAAAGAGAGTTTTAATGCCTTGTCCTAGTGCAGGATGCAATATGGCTGATATGGCAAGTGGAAAAGCTGTGGTTGAAATGAAAGAAAAGTATCCAGATGCTTTTGTAGTGTGTTATATAAATTCAACTTATAATGTAAAAGCTCATTGTGATGTTGCTGTAACTTCTTCCAGTGCCTTAAAAATATTAAAGAACATACCTAATAAACAGATTTTATTTCTGCCTGATAAGAATTTAGGTGGATATATTTCAGAATTTTTCCCAGACAAAGAATTTATATTATGGAACGGTTTCTGCAGATGTCATAATAAGGTAAGCAAAGAAGATATTCTTAAGGCAAAAAAAGTGCATTCTGATGCAAAAATATTAGTACATCCAGAATGTACAAAAGAAATCAGAGATATGGCTGATTATATAGGAAGCACAAGTGGAATCATCAATTATGCAACAAATGATGATGGAAAGGAATATATAATTGCAACTGAGGAAGGAATTTTACATCAATTGAAAAAGAAAAATCCAGATAAAAAATTTATAATACCTGGAGACAGAATATGTTGTCAGGATATGAAAAAGACAACACTTGAAAATCTTTATGATTCACTATTAAACATGGAAAATGAGATTATTTTGGATGAGGAAATAAGAAAAAAAGCATTGAGATCTTTAGAGAATATGCATAAATTGGGAAGTGAAAAATAATGAATAAATTTTTTGATGTTGTTATTATAGGTTCTGGGGTATCAGGATTGTATTCTGCTTCAAATCTAAGAAAGGATTTGAATGTACTGGTTGTATGCAAAGATAAAATAACTACAACTAATACTTATTTGGCTCAGGGAGGTATATCTGTAGCAAGGAATAAAGATGACATACCATCATTTATAGAAGATACCTTAAAAGCTGGACAATATAAAAATGATTTGAATGCAGTAAAAGTCCTTACAGAAGAATCTATGGAAAATGTAAAAACATTAATGGAAATGGGATTAGATTTAGATAGAAATGAAGATGGAAGCATTAATTTTACAAGAGAAGGTGCACATTCAATAAACAGGATAGTTCATACAAAGGATAATACTGGAGAAAATGTGGCTAAAACTCTTATTGCAAATGTAAGGAAACAGAACAATATTACTATATATGAAAATACGTATTTTGCTGATTTAATAGAAAAGGATAATACATGTATAGGAGCAGTCCTAATAAGGGATAATGAACAGATAAATGTTTATTCAAAAGCAGTAATACTTGCTACTGGAGGAATCGGAGGATTATTTAATAATTCAACAAATCAGAGAATTTTAAAAGGTGATGGAATTGCAGCTGCAGTAAAACATAATGTAGAGCTTAAGGATATAAATTATATACAGATACATCCTACAGCATTTTATGAAGGAGATAAGGACGATAGGAGATTTTTAATATCCGAGTCTGTCAGAGGAGAAGGTGGAAAACTTACTAATATAAATGGAGAAAGGTTTATCAATGAACTTCTTCCTAGAGATGTAGTATCAGCAGCTGTTTATGATGAAATGAAAAAAACAGATACTCCATATGTGTATCTTGATATAAGATTTTTAGGCGAAGAATATATAAAGAATAGATTTTCTTCAATATATAAAGCATGCCTTGAAAGAGGAACTGATATAACTAAGGAAAAGATTAAGGTATCTCCTGCACAACATTTTTTCATGGGTGGAATAAAGGTTAATACAAATGCTCAGACATCTATGAAAAATTTATATGCAGTTGGAGAGGCAAGCTGTACTGGAATTCATGGAGCAAATAGATTAGCAAGCAATTCACTTCTTGAAGGATTAGTATTTTCAAGAAGAGGTGCAGATGTTATAAACAGAGAAATTGACAGTATAGAAAGTAAAGTTGCAGTTGTAAAAAATATAGATAAAAGTCTTGATGAGCTTATAATTGAAAATGAAGAAATAGTAAGAAGAACAATTAAAGAAATGGGAGGAAAGCTTGATAATGAATTACTTGGCTGTAGATAATATAATAAAAAATGCATTGTTAGAGGATATTCCAAACGAAGATATTTCAACAAATTCTGTAGTTGATAAGAATAGTATGTCTACAGTAGAACTTCTATGTAAAGAAGATGGAATTATAGCAGGACTTGATGTTTTTAAAAGAGTGTTTGAAGTGCTTGGTGATGTAGATGTTGAGCTGTATAAAAATGATGGAGATAAGGTCTTTGTAAAAGATAAAATAGGATTTCTAAAGGGAAATACAAGAAAGATTTTAATGGGTGAAAGAGTAGCTTTAAATATATTACAGAGAATGAGTGGAATAGCGACCTTTACTAATAAATTTGTACAGGAAATAAAACATACCAAAGCAAAATTATTAGATACAAGAAAGACAACACCAAATTTAAGAATTCTTGAAAAATATAGTGTAAAAGTGGGTGGCGGATGTAACCATAGATTTAATCTGTCTGATGGTGTAATGCTTAAAGATAACCATATAAGTGCAGCTGGAGGAATAAAAAATGCAGTAAAGCTTGCAAAGGAACATTCATCTTTTGTGAGAAAAATTGAGGTTGAAACAGAAAATCTTGAAATGGTAAAAGAGGCATTAGATGCTGGTGCTGATATCATAATGCTTGACAATATGGATTTAAATACAGCAAAACAGGCTGTAAAATTAATTGGAGATAAAGCGCTTATTGAATTTTCTGGGAATGTTGAATTAAAAAACATAAAGAAAATTGCTGAAATAGGTGTGGATTATATATCGGTAGGAGCACTTACACATTCATTTAAAATATTGGATTTAAGCATGAAAAATTTAAAGAATATTTGATATATGTGCTGTAAGATTAGAATTATATTTAAAATCCATATCACACATGTAAAATATAGAGTTTGAACTGTAAAAGAGATAATTACATTCTAAATATAAACTAAAAAATTATGGGTGAAATCTTTGAAAGGATTTCTCCCATAATTTTTCATTGTTCTAAGCTTGTATCTGGAAGTAAGTGTTGTGTTAAAAATTGAAATACAATATTGGTATATTAAAATAGTAAGTGGTTAAAAATTATAAAAAAAGTTAACTATTTTCAGTTGTTTTGTAGTATACTTTAAAATATATAAGAAAAAATTATCATTACTGATAAAAATTACAAAAATTACTGCTAAAATAATTAATTAATATTTTAGCAGAAAAATAAAAGCACATATGAATTAATGGGGGGAATAATATGATCAAAAAAACAATTGCTGTATTAGGAATTTTAATATCGGTACTTGGATTTACTTCAACAGGTGCAAATGCAGCATGGAAAAGAGATATTAATGGATGGTGGTATACAGAAGGAAGTTCATGGTCAATAGGCTGGAGGTTTATTAATAATGCATGGTATTATTTTGATGATTCAGGCTATATGGAAACTGGATGGTTACAAGATAATGGTAAATGGTATTATTTAAATTCTAGTGGTGAAATGGTTACTGGAACACAAAGTATCGATGGATTAATATATGAGTTTAATTCTGATGGTGAATGTATAGAAAATAATACTATAGATGAAAATGATGTTTATTACAAAATTATTGAAATGGAGAATCAATATCCTCAAGGGATGAATTGGGATAATGATAATTCCTATCAATTCAAGGGTGATGGCACAATTGGTTATGGCTGTGCAGGTTTTGCTTATTTATTAAGTGATGCAGCTTTTGGTTCAGCACCAGTAAAACAACATACTGATTTTGATAATATTAGAATTGGTGATATCATCAGAATGAATTATGATACTCATTCAGTTGTCGTACTAGGTTTTGATGGTGATGATATTGTTATTGCAGAAGGAAATATGCATTTGAATGGAAGTTCTCAAGGTGTTGTTAATTGGGGAAGAACTATTTCTCTTGATGAAGTAAAAGAAACAGGTACGTATGTTCAAACAAGATATAACAATTAATTGTTATTATATAGTTGCTGCATTTTGTAATTTATAATGTGTACAAAGATGGAAAATTAGATTTAAGAAAGTATTTTTTGATTTCTGTAAATAATAAAAACATACATTTTTATAATGATTACAATAAATCTTTATTGAATATTTATAAAAAAGAGGAGCTATAGCATAAAGATTAAATCATACCATATATAGTATTAAATAACTTAATTTATATGCTATATATGATAGTTGAATTTCTTAATGCCACAGCTCCTTCTTACTATTTCAATTAATTTTAAAGAAATTCTCATTTTGGCTTAGAATATGTGTACAAAATATGATAAATTCTAGGATGTGTTTATTAATAACAAATATATATTTATTTGGAATATAATAAATAGAAAAGAGTTTAATTTTTTATATATAGGGAATTATTTAAGGGTTAATATAGTTGCAGTCAGAAGAATATATGAGTAAACTGATAGAATATATTGACAACTTATAAGAAAAATCGTATATATAATAATAAAAACAATTGTATAAAATAATATATGTATTGCAATTAATAATATATGAGTTTTGTATATACGTATATATATTAAAGTAAAAGAAATATGATTTTTTATAATTTAATCATTCATTGTCAATTGAAACTTAGGAGGAAAAATAATGAGAGTTATAATAATTGGAGGAGTTGCAGCAGGAACAAGTGCAGCAGCTAAATTCAGAAGACTTCACAAGGATGCAGAAATTGTAATTTATGAAAAAAATGATATAGTGTCTTTTGGTGCATGTGGTTTACCTTATTTTGTAGGAGGATTCTTTGAAGAATCAAATAACATGATAGCCAGAACTCCAGAAGCATTTATAAAGTCTGGAGTAGATGTAAAGACACTTCATGAAGTGTCAGATATAGATTTTAACAACAAGAAGGTAATTGTAAAAAACTTAAAAGATGGCAGCGTATTTGAAGATGCTTATGATAAGCTTATGATTGCAACAGGAGCTTCAAGTATAATACCTCCAATTAAAAATTATAAACTTAAAAATGTATATACTCTTAAAAGTATGGAAGATGGAAAGGCTTTGAGAGAATTATTCCAAAATGAAAATAATAAAAAAATTGCTATTATTGGAGCTGGATTTATTGGACTTGAAGCAGTTGAAGCAGCAAAGAAATATAATAAAGAAGTATCTGTATTCCAGCTTGGAGACAGAATTCTCCAGGATGTATTTGATAAGGAAATTACAGATGTTCTTGAAGAAGAATTAAAAAAACATGATGTGAATTTATATTTAAATGAAAGTGTTACAGAACTCATTGGTGAAGAAAAAGTAGAAAAAGTGTGTACAGCAGAAAGAGAAATTGAAGCTGATATAGTAATAATTGCTACAGGAGTAAAACCTAATACTGGATTTATAAAAGACAGCAGTTTGGAAATGCTTCCTAATGGTGCTATAATAATTGATGACTTTGGAAAAACTTCAATTGAAGATGTATATTCCGCTGGAGACTGTGCAACAATAACTCAGTTTGTTACTGGAGAAAAATCTTATGTACCCCTAGCAACAGGAGCTAATAAACTTGGACGTATTGTAGGAGAAAATCTTGCAGGGGCAGAAAATGAATTTCAAGGATCATTATCTTCAAGCTGTATAAAGGTTATGGATATGGAAGCTGGAAGAACAGGAATTACTGAAAGCAAAGCTAAGGCTTTAAATTTAAATTATAAGACAGCATTTATAACTGATATGAATCAGACTAATTATTATCCGGGTCAGAGCAAAATATATGTAAAATTGATTTATGATGCAGAAACTAAGGTGATTTTAGGTGGTCAGGCAGCAGGCTATAAAGATGCAGTACAGAGAGTAAATGTAATAGCTGCATGTATTTTTGGAAAACTTACAACAAAACAACTGGGAATGCTTGATCTTTGCTATGCACCACCATTTGCAAGAACTTGGGATGTATTAAATGTGGCAGGAAATGTGTGCAAATAAAAACGACAGCAGATAGTATTAAATAGGTTCTTATATAAAAAATGGCTGATGCAGTAATGCTAAAGTCATTTTTTATATTATTTTAAGAAAGGATTGAAATATAA
>NZ_CAKVKB010000096.1 GCF_934754915.1 uncultured Clostridium sp. | reverse complement strand
ACTGCACGGGAGACTGTGTGGAAGAGTAGGACGTTGCCAGGTAAGTATAAGGATAGTTAGAAATAACTATCCTTTTTTAGCGTTCAAAAATATACTAAAAATAAAATCCGTTTTTTTATTTATTTTTAAAATTAAGTTAAAACAGTAATATATGAATAAACATACACATAATAAGTTAATAAAATAAAGTTTATAACATAAAAAATTAATTTAATAAACATTACCAATATGTTCATAATATTCAACAATATTCAATAATATTGAATATTATCTGAATAAGTTTTAAGATATAATTAGGTATTGGATGAAACTAATTTATTTATTTAAATTAAATAAATAGAAAGTTACAAAAATAAGTGAAAAAAATCATAAAATTTGGTAAAATATTTTATAGGCAAAAATAAGTTAAAAAATATAAATACTGTAAGGTATAGGGACAATTACAGACTATGAGAGGGATACTAATATGGATGGGGGTATGAGTTAAATGTCAGATAAATCTAATGTAAGTAGTGAAATTATTAAAAAGGCAAATAAAACAGATAAAGTAGTAGATTCTATAATATCTTCTGCAAAGGAGAAAACAGATGAAACTGCAAAGAAAAAAACTACCAGCAGGACTTCAAAAGCTAAAAGTAAAATAGAGGCAAAAGAAGCAATAGTAACACAAGATATTAATGAAAAAGAAATATCAAATGATGCTAATAATACAAAAAGTAAAAAAACAAAATCAGAAAATGATAATATTTCTATAAAAGAAAAAGATACTGAAAAAAAATTAGAAGTTAAAACTGATATAGAAAAAAACGAAGAAGATAAAAATATAACAACAAAGTCAAAAGGAACAAAGAGAACAACAGCAAAGACAACCAAACCAAGGAAAACAACTGCTAAAACTTCAAAAACATCTAAATCGACTAAAGTAAATAAAGAAGAAACAAATGCAGTTGATTCAAAAAAAATAGAAGAAGTAAAAGAATTAACTTCTAAGACAAAAAAAGTAGAAACTAAAACTTCAGAATCAAAAGCAAAGAGCAAAAAAACATCAGAAAGCAGTGCTAAAGATTCAACAAAAATAAAATCAAAAACATCAAGTGTAAAGAAAAATGAGAATATAGACAAAACTGAAATAACAAACTTTAATGAATACTTATTCCATCAAGGAAAAAATTATAATGCTTATGAGATTTTAGGAGCTCATATAGTGACAAGAGAAAAGAAGCAAGGAATTCAATTTGCTACTTGGGCGCCTAGAGCAAGTGCAGTATATGTTGTTGGAGACTTTAATGGATTTAATTTAAATGAAGAATATAAACTTTCAAAAGTAAGTGACAATGGTATTTGGGCTGGCTTCTTTACTCAACCTAAGGAAGGCGATAAATATAAATACTGTATAATTGATGAAAAGGGAAATCAAGGAGAATTTAAAAGTGATCCCTATGCATTATTTAGTGAAGTTAGACCTAATAATGCTTCAATAATATATGATTTTAAAGAATTTAAGTGGACAGATAAAAAGTGGATAGATAAGAGAAATAGTGTAAATGTTTTGGAACAGCCTTTAAATGTTTATGAAATTCATTTAGGATCATGGAAAAGAAATAAAGACGGTGAATTTTTGACTTATGAAGAAATTGGTGAATTATTACCTAAATATTTAAAGGATATGGGATATTCTCATGTTGAAATAATGCCTCTTGTTGAACATCCGTTAGATGCTTCATGGGGCTATCAAGGAACTGGATATTATTCTCCTACAAGTAGATATGGTACTCCTGAAGGA
Source organism: uncultured Clostridium sp. (assembly GCF_934754915.1). Lineage (GTDB taxonomy): Bacteria > Bacillota > Clostridia > Clostridiales > Clostridiaceae > Clostridium. Next base: position 11,206 of record NZ_CAKVKB010000096.1, on the reverse strand, counting down.
CTTAAAGTGTTAGTAAATAAACTACATGAAGAAAATATAGGAGTTATAATGGACTGGGCTCCAGGACATTTTTGTAAGGATGCACATGGATTATATAAATTTGATGGAACTGCTACTTATGAATATCAGGAAGAATGGAGAGCTGAAAATAAAGGCTGGGGTACATGCAACTTTGATTTAGGAAGACCGGAAGTTCAAAGTTATCTAATATCAAATGCACTATATTGGTTCAGAGAATTTCATGTAGATGGTTTAAGAGTTGATGCAGTATCAAGTATTTTATATTTAGATTACAGCAGAGAACCAGGAGAATGGCAGCCTAATAAATATGGTGGAAATGGAAATCTTGAAGCAATTGACTTTTTAAAACAGTTGAATCAAGCAGTATTTGCAGAGTATCCAACTGCATTAATGATAGCAGAAGAGTCAACTGCATGGCCTAATATAACTAAACCACCAATGAAAGATGGATTGGGATTTAACTTTAAATGGAATATGGGATGGATGAATGATACTTTAGAATATATAAAGATAGATCCTGAATATAGAAAGCATAATCATAGAAATGTAACATTTGCAATGATGTACAATTATGCTGAAAATTATTTATTACCACTTTCTCATGACGAAGTAGTTCATGGAAAAGGATCTCTTATTAAAAAAATGTGGGGAGATGAATGGAATAAATACGCCGGACTTAGAGCTTTTATGGGTTATATGATGGGGCATCCAGGTAAAAAATTGACATTCATGGGATGTGAATTTGCACAAGGCATAGAATGGAGAGAATATGAAGAACTTGAATGGAATCTGATAGAAGCTTTAGATATGAATAAAAAGACTCATTTATTCTTTAAGGATTTAAATAATTTATATCTTGATAACAAAGCATTCTGGGAATTAGATCATGACTACAGAGGATTTAATTGGATAGAAGCAGATAATAATGAACAGAGTATTCTGGTATTTACAAGAAGGAGCAGAGATGATAAAGATACATTAGTATTTGTAGTAAACTTTACTCCTACTGTATATTATGATTATCAGATTGGAGTACCATTCTTAGGTGAATATGAAGAATTATTCAATACAGATGATGCTAAATATGGTGGTTCTGGACAGATTATGGGTACACCATTATTCGCAGAAAAAGCACCATTCCACAATCAGCCATATTCTGTAAAGATTAAAGTTCCACCAATGGCAACTTTAATTTTGAAAATTAAAGATATTGTTGTAGAAGAAGAAATTGATGATACAAAGGAAGAAAAAGTAGAAGAATAGAATTGATAGGATTTATAGATTATTGATGGTTTATAAATTTCATCAATAATCTATAATTATTCTATATAAGGCTGGGGGGTTAAGAAATGAGAGTTTTATTTGTAGCGTCTGAGGCAAGTCCTTTTATTAAAAGTGGTGGTCTTGGAGATGTTGCAGGAGCATTACCAAAAGCACTTGCTCAAAAAAATGCGGATGTAAGAGTTGTTATTCCTAAATATAAAGAATTAAACTGGGAAGTAAAAGATAAATTAAGATTTGTAAAATGGTTTAATGTTCATGTTGGATGGAGAGAAGAATTTTGTGGTGTATGGGAATGCTTTTATAATGGAGTAACTTATTACGTTCTTGATAATGAACGATATTTTAATCGTGATGGATTGTATGGATTTTATGATGATGCAGAAAGATTTGCCTTTTTTGATAGAGCTGTACTAGATATGCTTAGACAGATAGATTGGCAGCCAGATTTGATTCATTGTAATGACTGGCAGACAGGTATGCTTCCAGTATTATTAAAATTCCAATATAAGCGTTATGACAGTTTTTATTGGAATATGAAATGCGTATATTCAATTCATAATATAGCATTCCAAGGTGTATTTGATCCTAATATATTACCTGAATTGTTTGGATTTGATTTGGAATTATATGAAAATACATGTTTAAAATTTGATGAAGGTGTAAGTTTCATGAAGGGCGGGCTCTATTATTCAGATATAATTACAACTGTAAGTGAGAGCTATGCACAAGAAATTCAAACACCAGAATATGGTCAAAGATTGGATGGTGTATTAAGAGACAGATCATATGCTTTAAGAGGAATCGTAAACGGAATAGATTATGATGAATTTAATCCAAAGACCGACAAGAGAATATTTAAGAATTATGATGTTAATTCTATTAAAAATAAAAATATAAACAAAATTGCTCTTCAGAAAGAACTAGGATTAGCTGTTGATGGAAATATTCCATTAATTGCAATGGTTACGAGATTAACAAGTCAAAAAGGAATTGATTTGCTAGTTAATATTTCTGAAAGACTTCTTCAGGAAAATGTTCAACTTGTAATATTAGGTACAGGCGAAAGACATTTTGAAGATCATTTTAAGTGGTTAGATTATGCTTATGGAAATAAAGTATCTGCAAATATACGATTTGATAATACTTTAGCTAATAAGATATATGCAGCCAGTGATATGTTCTTGATGCCATCAGCGTTTGAACCATGTGGATTAGGACAGTTAATAGCATTAAGATATGGATCAATTCCTATAGTAAGAGAAACAGGAGGATTGAAAGATACTGTAAACCCTTACAATGAATATACAGGTGAAGGTAATGGATTCAGCTTTAGAAATTATAATGCAGAGGAATTACTTAATATAATTAAATATGCTTTATGGATATATAGCGATAAGAAAAAGTGGAATGCACTTATTAAAAATGCAATGAATTCTGATAATAGCTGGGAAAGATCAGCACAAATTTACCTTGATATGTATAGAGAATTAACAGGACAAGATTAATACTATTTAGCAGGAGGTATTTAATGCTTGACATGGATAAAAAAGCATTCAAAAAATCTTATATAAATAAGTTTTTGGATATGCATGGAATTAATTTAGAGGAAGGCACTAATCAACAAAAATATGAAGCCTTAGTAAGTCTGGTCAGGGATTATATTACAAAGAATTGGGAGAAAACCAATAAAAGATATAATAAAACAGGTGAAAAGCAGGTATATTATTTTTCTATGGAATTTCTGCTTGGAAAATTGCTGGGAGATTATCTGCTAAATATGGGAATAAGAAATGTCTGTATGGAAGCTCTTAAGGAGTTAGATATAAATCTTGAAGAATTAGAAGATTTGGAAAGAGAACAGGAATTTGAAAATGGCGGTTTGGGAAGACAGACTCAATGTATTATGGATTCCATGGCATCTCTTAATATTCCTGGTAATGGATGTGGCATAAGATATAAATATGGATTTTTTAAACAAAAAATTATAGATGGAAAACAAGTTGAGTTGCAGGATGATTTTTCAAGAGAAATTGGAATATGGGAAGAAAGAAAAGCTGAAAAAGCAGAAATAGTTAAATTTGGTGGAGAAATAAGCATGAATATTGTTGACGGAAAAATGAACTTTGCTCATGTTAATTTTGAACCTGTATTAGCAGTACCATATGATACTCCTGTAATTGGATATAATAATGAAGTAGTAAATACATTAAGGCTATGGAGTGCAGAAACAGCATCTAAAGATTTTGATTTTTCGTTGTTAAATAGAAATGATTTTTTACAGGCTATGTCTTATAGAAATTCAGTTGAATCTATATCAAAAATACTATATCCTGAAGATTTATCAGTTGAAGAAAAAGTATTGAGATTAAAACAAGAATATTTCTTTGTTTCAGCTGGAATTCAAAGTATAGTGAGGCATTATAAAAAACATTTTAAAAATTTTCAAGTTTTTGATGAAAAGATTGCTATTCATATAGATGATACACAGCCTTCACTTGCAATTCCTGAATTAATGAGAATACTTGTTGATGAAGAAGGAATAGAGTGGGATGATGCATGGAGGATTACAACTAATACAATTTCTTACACAAATCACAGAATTTTATCAGAAGATTTTGAAAAATGGTCTGTTGATATATTCAAAAAGCTGCTTCCAAGGATATATATGATTATTGAAGAAATAAACAGGCGATACTGTATGGAACTTAATAATAGATATCCAGGAAATCATGAAAAAGTATCTAGAATGTCAATAATATCTGATGGATATGTGAATATGGTATATATGGCAGTGGTAGGAAGTAGTAGTGTTAGTGGAATTGCAAAACTTCAGACAGAGATATTAAAGAAAAAAGAAATGAATGATTTTTATTATTTATATTCTAATAAGTTTAATAATAAAACAAATGGAGTTACTCATAGAAAATGGATTTTAAAGAGCAATCCTCAATTAGCAAAGTTATTGATAAATACAATTGGAGACAGTTTTATACGTCATCCAGTTGATTTAAAAAGTTTTGAAAGGCATTTAAGGAAACGTACAGTGCTTGAAGAACTTAAAAATATAAAGTTAAGAAATAAGGAAAAATTAGCTCACATAATATTAAAGAATGAAAATACAATTATAGATCCAAATTCTATATTTGATGTTCAGGTAGAAAGAATTTGTTCATCTAAAAGACAGATTCTCAATTGTTTAAGGATAATGGATTTGTATAATGCGATTATGTATAATCAAGATATTGATATTGTACCTAGAACATTTATATTTAGTGGAAGGGCTGCACCTGAAGATTATAGTGCTAAAAGTGTTATAGAGTTAATACATTGCATTGCAGATACAATAAATCATAATACAAAAGTAAAAGGTAGAATTAAAATTGTATTTATGGAAAATTGTGAGGATTCATTATTAGAGAAAATTATACCTGCAGCTGATGTGAGTGAACAAATTTCCACTACAACAAAGGGAATATCAGAAGTTTCAAATATGAAGTTTATGATGAATGGAGCAATTTCAGTTGCTTCATTAGATGGAGCTAATATTGAAATAAAAGATGAAGTGACAAAAGATAATATAATGATTTTTGGATTAACTGCGGATGAAATGTTTGATTATTATAATAATGGAGGATATAATTCCACAGATTTATATAATAGTGATGCAAGGATAAAAAATGTTATTGATGATTTGATAAATGGTAAATATCATAGTGATAAAAATAGATTTAAAGGCATTTATGAAAATCTGATTACTTATAATGATGAGTTTTTTGTATTGAGAGATTTCGATTCATATTTGAAAGCACAAAATAAAGTTGATGCTCTTTATAGGGATTCTAATAAATGGCAGAGAATGTGCGGAGTAAATATTGCACATTCAGGATTATTCTCATCTGACAGGACAATTGAACAATATGCAGCAGGGATTTGGGGATCAGAAGTAATTTATAAGAATCTATAGGAGGTAAATTAATGGACGGGATAAAAGTAATACATGACTCACAAAGTTTGATATACAGAAAGCCTTTTGGTGCTGTTGAACAAGGACAGGAAGTAAAGCTGTCAATTGATGTAGATAAAGAGATAATTGCAGCTGTTGAACTTGTTAAGTTTGATGGTACAAAAGTTAATATGGGAATGAAAAAACAATACCTCAACAATGGAAGCTATAGATATTCTGCAGAAATTAACACAGAAGATACATTGGGGGTGTTAGGATATTATTTTATATTAATAGATGGATATGACCGATTATATTATGGAAATAATGATGAACATCTAGGCGGAACTGGTCAGATATATACGTACAATCCTGTACCATATCAGATTACTGTATATAAAAAGTCTGATATTCCAGACTGGTATAAAGAAGGAATTATTTATCAGATATTTATAGATAGATTTTATAATGGAAATGATGATGGAAAAGTAAATAATCCAAAAAAAAATTCTTTTATATATGGAAGATGGAATGACTCACCTATGTATATAAAAGATTATCAGGGTAGGATTTTAAGATGGGACTTTTATGGTGGAAATATTAGAGGGATAATAAAGAAGCTGGATTATATAAAGTCTTTGGGTGTTAATATAATTAACTTAAGTCCAATATTTAAATCTTCAAGCTGTCATAAATATGATACTGGAGATTATGAAATTATAGATGAAATGTTTGGGACAAATGAAGAATTTAAAGAATTATGTGAAATAGCTGAAAGTAAAGAAATCAAAATAATTCTTGATGGAGTATTTAGCTATACAAGTTCAGACAGCAGATACTTTAATAAAATTGGAAGTTATGGTGAAATAGGAGCATATCAGTCTCCAAATTCTAAATATCATAATTGGTATAAATTCAACAGATATCCATACAGCTATGAATGTTGGTGGGGAATTGATGGAAGGCCTAATTTAAATGTCATGAATGGTGATTATATGAATTATATAATCGATGGAGAGAATTCAATAATAAAAAAATGGATTGAACTTGGAGCCAGTGGATGGCGCTTAAATGTGACAGATGAACTTCCAGATGAATTTATAGAAAAAGTAAAAAAGGGATTAGATATTATAGATAAAGAAACTATTCTTATTGGAGATATATGGGATGATGCATCAAATAAGATAAGTTATTCAAAAAGAAGAAGATATATATTTGGAAATGAAGTTCAAGCTGTAACTAATTATCCATTAAGAGAAAGTTTAATTAATTTTACTAAGGGTTATATAAAATCAAACAAATTCAGAAAAAAGATTATGTCTTTATATGAAAATTATCCTAGGGAAGTTTTCTTAGGAAATATGAATGTGATTGGAACATCTGATACTGAAAGAATATTAACAGTATTAGATGGAAATATACAATTACTTAAAATAATAGTTGCACTACAATTTACTTTGCCTGGAGTACCACTCATTTATTATGGTGATGAGACAGGTGTTACAGGAGGAAAAGATCCAGATAATAGAAAAAGTTATCCATGGGGACATGAAAATAATGATCTGATTGGTTTTTATAAAAAGATAGCAGAAATACGAAACAGTCAGAATGGTTTAAAGAAGGGTGATTTTAGTATTTTCGACACAGATGAAAATGTGTTTGCATTTGAAAGGGTATATGAAAATGAAAGAATAGTAATAGTTGTGAATGTTTCAAATGCACAGAAAATAATAAAGGATATTAATTTAGAAGGGACTTATTTAGATTTATTCAATGAAGGAGAAAAATATAAATTTGTTGGATGTGACAGCGTATTAATAATATATCCCTACAGCTTTAAAATATTACGCAGAGTGCGTGATTGATTTAAAAAGTCAAAATTAATATGCTTGACTAATGATGAATTAACATAAATACATTATGTTAAGCATATTATTTAAATATATATGCATAAAAATAAAAATTCCATTTAAGAGAATAAAACATATGAGAGGAGATAATATTATGGGTAAAAATGAAATTGTAGCAATGATATTGGCTGGTGGACAAGGTTCTAGATTAGGGGTTTTAACTAAAAAATTAGCTAAACCAGCAGTGCCATTTGGAGGAAAATACAGAATTATAGATTTTCCTTTAAGCAATTGTGCTAATTCTGGAATATATACAGTAGGTGTTTTAACACAATATAAACCACTTGAATTAAATGCTCACATTGGTATAGGTGAAGCATGGGATTTAGATAGAACACATGGAGGAGTAAGTATACTTCCACCATATCAAGAAGAAAAAGGTGGAGAATGGTATAAAGGTACTGCAAATGCAATTTATCAAAATATAGAATTTGTAGACAGATATGATCCAGAATATGTTTTAGTATTATCAGGAGATCATATCTATAAGATGGATTATACTAAAATGCTTGATTTTCATAAGGAAAAGGGTGCAGAGGCTACTATTGCAGTAATAGAAGTTCCAATGGATGAAGCATCACGTTTTGGTATTATGAATACTAGAGATGATTTATCAATATATGAATTTGAAGAGAAGCCAAAAACTCCAAAAAATAATTTGGCATCAATGGGTATTTATATTTTTAACTGGAAGACTTTAAAGAAATATTTAAAAGAAGATGAAGCTGATAAGACATCAAAGAACGATTTTGGAATGAACATCATACCTAAGATGCTTAATGATGGAAATAAAATGGTTGCTTATCCATTTAAGGGATACTGGAAAGATGTTGGAACTATAGATAGTCTTTGGGAAGCAAATATGGATTTATTAAAAGAAGATAATGAGTTAAATTTACATGATGAAGAATGGAAGATTTATTCTGTAAATCCAGTAAGACCAGCTCAATATATTGGTGAAAATGCTAAAATAGCTAACTCATTAGTAGTTGAAGGTTGTGTTGTAAATGGACAGATTGAGAATTCAATACTATTCCAGGGGGTTCATATTGGTAAAAATACAGTTATAAGAGACTCTATAATTATGACTGATGCCAAAATTGGTGATAATGTTGTAATAGAAAAAGCAATAGTAGGAAGTGGCGCTATTGTAAGAAAAGACTGTAAGATTTCTTTAGGAGATGAAATTGCTATAATTGCTGCTAAAGAAGAAGTAAAAATGGGAACAGTCATAGAAGAAAGCAATAAAGCAGTTTAATGGTATGCTAAGGGGGAGAAAGAAATGAAAAATTGTATTGGTATAATCAACTTAGATGAAAATGAAAATAGAATGGGTGAATTAGTTGTCAATAGATCACTTGCTTCAATTCCTATAGCAGCAAGATATAGAGTTATAGACTTTGTATTATCTAATATGACAAACTCAGGAATAAACTGTATTGGAATATTTACAAAAAACAAATCAAGATCTTTAATAGATCATATAACTAATGGAAGGCCATGGGATTTAAATAGAAAAACTGATGGATTAAGAGTGTTTAATTTTGGAAATGAAGATCCTGTATTTGATGATGTTCATAATTTTGCAGATAATATTCAGTTCTTAAATAGAAGCAGAAAGGAATATGTATTATTAGCACCAAGTTATATGGTATGTAATATAAATTATAAAGAGGTTTTAGAATATCATAAGAGTACTGGAAAAGATGTAACTATAGTATATAAAAAGGTTAATAATGCTGATGAAGCTTTTAGTGATTGTGGTGTATTAAATATTGATGATGCAGGAAATGTTATTAGTGTAGGAGAAAATATAGGAAAGAATCCTAAGGCTAATATTAACATGGAAATGTATATATTAAAGAGAGAATTATTTGTGAATATTGTTAATGAATGTATAAGTAGTGGCATGTATAGAAAAGTAAAAGATTATATTCATAATAATTTAAAGAATATCTCAGCAGGAGCATATGAATTTACTGGACATTTAGATTGTATAAATTCTATAAAGGCGTTATATGATAGCAATGCAGCTCTTTTGAATAAAAAGATTAATAAAGAGATATTCAATGAAGAAAGACCAATATATACAAAGACTAAGGATGAAGGACCAACTTTTTATTCAGATAAAAGTAATGTTGTTAATTCAATTATTGCTAATGGATGCAGAATTGAAGGTACTGTTGAAAACTGTATAATTGGAAGAAGAGTTTATATTGGTAAGAATACAAAGCTAAAAGACTGTGTAATAATGCAAAACAGCAGAATAGAAGCTGATGTTGTATTAGATAATGTAATAGCAGATAAGGGCAGTGAAATAAGAAAAGGAGAAACTCTTATAGGTTCTACAATGTATCCATTAGTTATTAAAAAGAGAAAATAAATATAGATTACTTTTGTATTTCTAATATTAATTTGTTAAGTTTATTTTATAATATTCAATCTTACATTTTGAATTTATGATTGATTAAAAAGTGTGTTGTTTATATGCAGCACACTTTTTTATTCAAACCTATTTAGAAAAAAATCTAAATAGATATTGATATTTGCAGGAAAGTATTATAAAATCTATTTAGAAGATATTCTAAATAGATTTTATAGGGAGGGGAATGTATATGAGTTTTCCGGAAACCTTTAAAGCTCTTTCTGATCCTGTCAGAAGAGAAATTCTAGTGATTTTAAAAGATAAAAAGATGTCAGCAGGGGAAATAGCATCAAATTTTAAGATATCAAATGCTACAATTTCATATCATCTTTCTATACTGAAAAAGGCAGAACTGATAACAGAATCAAAATATAAAAATTTTATATATTATGAAATTAATATGTCTGTTTTTGAAGAGATGATGCTTTGGTTTTCACAATTCAAGCAGTAAATAATTAAGAATAAAAATTTGAAGAGGGGAATGAATTATGGAAAAAAAGAAGAATTTATCAATGTTTTTGACAAGTGCAATATGTTTGATACCATGTGTAATTTCAATAATTTTTTATAATAGGTTTCCGGACAGGGTAGTAACTCATTTCGATTTTAATGGAGTACCTGACGGATATAGTTCTAAAATCATTGCGGTATTTGGAATACCAATATTTATGTTTGTGATTAATATAATTATTAATTTAGTGTTAGATAAAAATATAATACGAGGAAAAGGTGGAAAAATTATTGTATTGATAGCAAGATGGACAATACCAGTGATGGCGGTTCTGATACAGTCTGTTATAATTATATATTCCTGTGGAATTGAGTTTAATGCAAGCAATTATATTATGTTTATGGTGGGATTAATGATAATGATTACAGGAAATTATCTTCCAAAATGTGAACAAAATAATTTGGTGGGAATAAAAACGCCATGGGCATTAAAAGATAAAGATAATTGGAAAAAGACTCATAGATTTTCAGGATATTTATGGGTTGTTTTAGGATTTGTGCTAAGTATAAATACTTTTATAAAAGTAGATTTTATAAATATTGTTGTTATTATTATGATGTTAGTAATTCCTATGATATATTCTTATGGAATCTATAAGGAATTCAAGTAGATATAATAGCAATTGTCTTATGAATTTAAATTATAGTCAGTTAAATGAAAATAAGTTTTGATTAATATTAAAATTGATATATTAATTAAGACTTATTTTTATAAAAAATTTAACAATGATTATAATTGATTAATACGAAGAGATTATTCAGTTAATAATGAGATTTTTAATTATAGATAATAAAAATCTTAAATTATAGATATATTTAAGATTTATTAAAAAAGTAGTTGACAGTGTATTTATAAAGTGATAGTATAAATGATGTCGTCAAGAGATGAAGCAATGAAAATAAGACAAAAAAATGTTTTTAAAAGTTGTTGACAGATATCGAAACAGATGATATACTAAATAAGTCGCTTGAGGGTGATACAAAAGTAACAACATAAAGTTGTGAAAGAAAATGGTCTTTGAAAATTGAACAGAATGATATAAATAATTAAGTAAACCAGCAATTCTTTATTTGAGTAAGCTAAGATTAAACTTTTTATTGAGAGTTTGATCC
>NZ_CAKVKB010000095.1 GCF_934754915.1 uncultured Clostridium sp. | reverse complement strand
CTCAATAAGATTATATCATAAATACAAATATATTTTTATAGATTTGTATAGATTATTTTTAACTGTTAAAAGCCCCCTATGTATCTACTCAATTTGAATTTCTCTTTATTATTCCAGCAAGAACTCCTGCTATAATTCCACCTGTAATGACACAGATTAAAGTAGGCATAGAATCTATTACTTCTTTTATTCCATTTATGAATGAATCTCTGCTGAATGAACATATTGCTACTGCAAGCCCCATATCAATAAATGCTGCTTCTTTATTATTATCTACAAATCCTTTGTAATGATTAAAATACCAAAGCGTTCCTGTTAATATGAATCCACTTATCCAACCTCCCTTAAGACCAAATATACCTGTAATAATTCCCCATAAAGTATTAAGTATTATTGCTGATGTGCCAAATCCTATAAAACTTCTAAAAAACGATTTCATCATAACTAAAACCCTTCCTTTTAATCATTAAAAATTTATCTGACTAAATTTTAGCACATTGAATTTATATTTTTTTATTTGTTCATTCGTTTGTAAAATATACTATGATTTAGTTAATTGTTTTTTATAGAAACACTGTGTTTTTTATCTTTGCTATGATTTATTCAAATTTAACATTATATCCGTTACAAAAACTTAATTTTAAAAATTTTTTAGTTTCATGTTTTTGTTTTATATCTTATCTCTATTTTCATCCCTACTCAAAAAATCAAAATTTCTTTCATATTAGTTATAAATATTAAACACAAATCAATATATAATACGTTACAAGCATACTACACTATATATTGTGAAGTTAAAATTTGCTTAAAACATATAAAAATATCAAAGAAATCTTAAAAAAATTTCATCCTTCATTGTCAATTGCCCCTTGTTGTACATTATCAATTAAAAAGTAAAAGGAGAATACCATACAAATAAGTATTGCAGTATTCTCCTCTTTTAATTAGTTTTTTTATATAATATTCTATTTAAAGCTCTTCACCATTAGTCTTAATTACATTCTGATACCAGAAGAAACTCTTCTTTCTTATTCTTCTTAAATCCTTAAGATCAAATTCATCTCTATTAACATAGATAAACCCATATCTCTTCTTGAATCCTTCATGAGTACTTATCAAATCAATAGCTGACCATGGACAATATCCTATTAAATCAACACCATCTGATATAGCAAGTCTTGCTTGTTCAATATGTTTTCTTAAATATTCAATTCTATAATCATCATTTATAGTATCATTTTCTTCAAGTTTATCATATGCTCCAAGGCCATTTTCAGTTATTATTATTGGAAGATTATATCTTTGATATACTTCTCTTAAAGTATTTCTGAATCCAACTGGATCTATTTCCCATCCAAATTCAGTCTTTTGAAGGTTTTGATTTTCAGCACATCTAAATACTCCCTGTTCACCAATTCCCTTCTGTTGATCTCCTTTTAACATTTCGCCAGTAATTTCACCTGGAAATTCTTCAACTGTTATTGTGCTATAATAATTAAACGCTACAAAATCAGGATGTCCACTTCTTAATGCTTCCATATCTCCTTCTTCAATAGTTGGTTCTATTCCCTTTTCAACCATGTAGCTCCATGCAACCGGATTATATCTTCCATATACAGCCATATCTAAATATAGCCAGTTTCTTATTGCAGCACAATTGCTTGCTGCTAATATATCTTCTGGTTTTGAACTTGCTGGATATACTGAGCTTATATTTGGAGCAGGTCCAATTTTAGCATCTGGACACATATCATGACATAGCTTCATAGCTTTAGCCTGTGCTATTAACATATGATGATTTTGTTTATATAATTCTTTTTGAACATTATCTGTTTTGATTCCATCTAAAGTTCCAATAACATCTCCAGAAAGAGTCATTATATTTTGTTCATTTATAGTAAGCCAGTACTTAACCCTGTCACCATAATTTTCAAACATAACTTTCGCAAAATTTACAAACGCATCAATAGTATCTCTGCTTGACCATCCACCCTTTGTTTGAAGAGCTGCTGGTAAATCAAAATGATACATTGTAACTATTGGCTGTATTCCATATTTTAAACATTCATCTATTAAATTGCTGTAAAATTCTATACCTTTAGGATTTACTTCACCAACTCCATTTGGAATAATTCTTGACCATGATATAGAAAATCTATATGCTTTAAATCCCATTTCTGCAAATAACGCAACATCTTCTTTATAATGATGATAATGGTCGCTGGATACCTTAAAATCCGGAGTACCTTCTGGAATTTTTTTTATATCCTGAACAGATGGTCCTTTTCCATCTTCCAATGAAGCTCCTTCAACCTGATATGCTGATGTAGATGCTCCCCATAAAAAGTCCTTTGGAAATTCCTTTAATTTTTTATGAAACATAAAATCACTCCATTCTATCACTAATCGTTTTCATTATTTTTTTATCTGAACAGAGTCAGTTGCTATAACTTATAAAAAGTAAAAGGGGAAACAATTACTTTATTTAATTGCTCTGTTCAGATTTTTATTTTGGGTAAAAATGTATAAGCTTAATTGTTTTTTCTAGCTTGATTAGAGTATAGCATATCTTTTAAATAAAAATAACAATTTTACAAGTTTAGTGACATTTCACAATATTAAGTCATTTGTTTCTTTTTATAACACCTTGTTTTAACAAAAAATGAGCCTGTAATAAAACTACAAGCTCATTAAATATGTTACAAGATTAAAACTATATATAATTAAAGAAATCTTAGAAAGATTTCAACCTTCATTGTAAATTGTCAATTGTACATTGTACATTGAATTAAATTTCTCCATCAAGCATTCGTCTAATTGCCTTTCCAACTCCTGACTCAATATTAGAAGCTGTTATATACTTTGCAGCTTCTTTAATTTCAGGTATTGCATTTTCCATTGCAACACTATTAGTAAATTCTTTAAACATTGAATAATCATTAAGTCCATCACCAAGAACCATTACTTCATCTCTTTTTATCCCCATTTTTCCTGCTGCTTTTGCAAGTATTGCACCTTTAGTTGCTTTGATATCATTGACTTCAATATTAGTTACAAAACTTGCTGATACAGATAAATCACCTAACTTTTCAACTTCACTTCTAAGTTCCTTTATTTTCTCCTCATCTTCACCAAATGTAACAAACTTAGCTATATTTACATCGCTCTCTAAAAATTCGTCAACATCAGTTATATAATTCATGTTTATAAAATGTGGATTATTTTTAGCAAAGTCAATTCTCTGTTCTTCATTAAATTCAGGATGAAATGACTTTGATCTTTTAAGCATTCCAGTCCATAATTCTTCTTTTGTGTTTGTAGTATAATATCCATTGTCAGTATATATTTCAACTGAAAAATCACCTTTAAGCATAACATTTAGAATATCTCTGACCTTACTCTTATCTATATAAATACCTTCAAGAACATTTCCATCCTTGTCGTAATATTCTCCTCCATTTAAAGCAACACATTCACAATCAAGACTATATTTTTCAATTATTGGACGTACATCACTATAAGAACGTCCTGTTACTATTGCAAACTTTATTCCTTTCTCTTCAGCTTCCTTTATTGCTGCTAGATTTTCCTCTGATATGCTATGATCTCTGTTTAATAATGTTCCATCCATATCAGATGCTATTAATTTTATCATTCTCTATTCCTCCATAACATGTTTAGGGTACTTACTTATACACAAATTAAAATTTTTCACTCACATACATTCTAAATTTAATATGCAGTTTATGCTTCCTTCCATATTGTATGTAGAAAGTCATAATTTAAATTTGAAATTTTTCATATTAACATAAATCATAAAAAGAAATCAATATGCATGTTTCAAGATTAAAATTGCATTTAAAATTTATGTGATTCATATAAAAAATCTCTAAGAAATCCTGCAAGTATTTCATCATTCATTGTCAATTGTCCATCGTTCATTGTCAACTGAAATATTAATAATTAACAAACAAGTAGAGTATATCAAATAACTTCAATATACTCTACCCATAAAAAATATTATAGTACTTCCCCATTGGTAGCAATCACATTTTTGTACCAGTCAAAGCTCTTCTTCTTATACCTTTTAAGGTCTCTTAAATCTTTTTCATCACGATTTACGAATATAAATCCATATCTCTTTTTCATTTCACCCTGAGAACTTAAAAGATCTGTAGCGCCCCAGGTTAAATATCCTATTACTTCAACACCTTCCTCCATGGCAAGCTTCATCTGCTCAATATGGTGTTTTAAGTAATCTATTCTATAATCATCTTCTACTGTTTTATTTTCATTAAGTTCTTCTCTCACACCTATTCCATTTTCAGTTACGAATATAGGCATTCTGTATCTTGAATACATATCCTTAAGTGCAACTCTCAATCCAATAGGATCTATTGCCCATCCCCATTCATTTGAATTAAGTTTTGGATTTGGAGTTATTCCCTTAATTATATTTTTATCTTCTGGTGAATATTTTACAGTCATACTCTGATAATAACTTATAGAGAGATAATCCACTGTATTTTCCTTTAAAAGTTCAAAGTCTCCAGCTTCAGTTTTAAGTGTAATTCCTTTATTCTCTAAGCGTTTTGTAAAATATGTTGGATATTCTCCATTTACAAAAACATCAAAAAATAAATCATCTGCAAGTTCCTTAGCTTCCTGTGCTGCAAGTACATCTTCTGGCTTGCATGAATAAGGATATAAAGTATTATATGCTACCATACCACCCATCTTAGCTTCTGGACATATCTTATGCAGTGCCTTCACAGCTTTTCCATGAGCAACAAATATATTATGGCATAATTGATATATGACTGCTTCTCTGTCTTCATCTTCTCCAACTGTAACTCCCCATAATTTAGGTTCATTTATTATAAGATTCTGTTCATTGAATGTAAGCCAGTATTTTACTTTTCCTTTAAATCTTTCAAAAACAGTTCTTACATATCTTTCAAATAAATCCACAACTTTTCTTGATGCAAAACCATTGTATTTTTGTGCAAGATTTAATGGAACATCAAAATGATAAAGTGTTATTACAGGTTCGATTCCATTTTTTAAAAGTTCATCAAACATATCATCATAAAATTGAAGTCCTTTTTCATTAACTTCACCTTCACCATCTGGATAGATTCTTGCCCATGATATGCTTGTACGATAAGCATTGAATCCCATTTCCTTGTACAAAGCTATATCTTCCTTATATCTATGATAAAAATCAACAGCAACCTTCCAGTCTGAATGGTCATCCTTAATTTCTCTTGCATCTACAATTGATGGTCCCTTGCCGTCTTCATTCTAGGCACCTTCTGTCTGGAATGAAGTAACAGCTCCACCCCACATAAAATTTTCTGGAATTACATTTTTTCCACTCATAATCTAAAGCCTCCTTGATTTATACAGTCTAATAATAAATCATCAGTAAAGCTGATAATCCTTTAATTCAATAACATACATTATAATAATATAGCTGTCATATTATTAACATTAATTTGACCAAAGGTCTTCCCCATTAGTTCTTATAACATTTTTATACCAATAGAAACTCTTTTTCTTATGTCTGTCTAATGTTCCAGTACCATCATTGTTTTTATCAACATATATAAATCCATAACGTTTTTTCATTTCACCAGTACCAGCACTAACTAAATCTATACATCCCCATGTAGTATATCCAATCAGATCAACGCCATCTTCTATTGCTTCTCTCATTTGGATTATGTGATCTCTTAAATAATCTATTCTGTAATCATCATTTATTGATCCATCAGCTTCAATTTCATCCACAGCACCAAATCCATTTTCAACAACCATAAGTGGTATATTATATCTTGCATATATCTTATTTAATACAGTTCTAAGACCAACAGGATCAACCTGCCATCCCCAGTCACTTGCTTTTAAATAAGGATTCTTTAATCCTAAAGTCATGTTTCCACCTATGTTTTCAATGTCTTCTGGATGAGCACTTTCACAGCCTGACATATAGTAGCTGAATGTATAATAATCAACTGTACCTTCTTTTAAGATGTCTAAATCTCCATCTTCCATTTTAATGTTTATGTTATGTTCTTTAAAATAACGTGCTGCAAAATGTGGATATTCTCCTCTTACCTGTACATCACTGCAGAAATAATTGCTCATTTCTTCTTTGTATTGTGCCAAAAATACATCATCTGGATGACAAGTATATGGATAAATTGCTTCATATGCAATCATACATCCAATCTTGAAATCAGGATTTATCTCATGTCCCATTTTTACTGCTTTAGCACTGGCAACAAATTGATGATGTAATGCCTGGAATCTCATCTGTTCATTATCCTGGATTTCACTTATAGGACCTCCTTTAGGATCAAGAAGCATTCCTCCTCCAAAGAATGAACCAAATGGTCTTGCTAGTATGTTTATTTCATTAAATGTAAGCCAGTATTTTACTACATCTTTATATCTTGTAAATATAGCTTTGCAGTATCTTAAATAACAATCAATTACTTCTCTTTCTGCCCATCCTCTTCCATTATATTTTTTAGTAAGTCCATATGGAAATTCATAATGTGATATTGTAACCAATGGCTCTATATTATATTTCTTTAATTCCTTAAATACATTATCATAAAATTTTAATCCTTCTTCATTTGGTTCAAGCTCATCACCATTAGGGAATATTCTTGTCCAATTGATAGACATTCTAAAAGTCTTAAATCCCATCTCTGCAAATAATGCTATATCTTCTTTATATCTATGATAGAAGTCAATTGCAACATGGCTTGGATAATATGTTCCTTCTTCTAATTCTGGTGTAATTCTTCTTGGTGTTGTATGAGTTCCTCCAGTCAATACATCAGATGTGCTTAAACCTTTTCCACCTTCTCTGTATCCACCTTCAAACTGATTTGCTGCAGTAGCTCCTCCCCATAAAAATCCTTTTGGAAATTTGTTTACATATTCTTTTAGCATAAAACACCCTCACTCTCTAAAATTAATCTTTTTGCTGTTCTTAAAAATTTTTGTTTATTTTTAGTGACTAAATATATATTGCAAAATTAAATGCAAAGTCAAATCTATTTTCCTAACATATGTAAAAATATTAATCTGGTTGATAATCCAAATTTCCTGCAAGATAGTTTAATTAATCCAACATATGTGAAAATATTAAAGAAATCTTGAAATGATTTCATCCTTTATTGTGCATTTTCAATTGCAACATCTCTATATTTATAAAATATCATAATTAAAAATTTTACAAAATACCCAAATCATATTTAGTCACATATTATCTTATATTGTTATTTGTTTTATCATAAAACATGTTGTTTTACATATAATCTAATCTGAAAAAATCTTGCAAAGATTTTAACCTCAATTGTCCATTGTACATTGTACATTGTCAATTGCCTCTATGCTCTCTGAAAATTGAGGAAGATATTTTTTATGTGCAACAAGCATTTCATCTAACAGCTTCTTTGCCATCTCCCCACTTGGAACGAGAGGATTAATAGTAAATGCCTGTAATGCTCTGTTGTAATTACCTGTAACTGCTGCTGAAATAGTAAGTTCTTCCATTCCTTTCATAAGCTGAACCATTCCCCTTGGAGCAGAACTAAATGATCCCCATGTTATAGGCTGTGGTCCTTCACCTGTTATTATGCTTGATACTTCTACTATTGAATCATATGGAAGATCTTTTATTGCTCCATTATTCTTTGTATTTACCACCATTCTTGTATTTTTGTTGTTATATATTGATGCTATAAGTTCACATGCTGCATCACTGTAATAAGCTCCACCTCTCTTTGTAAGCTGTTCAGGTTTGTAGTCAAGTTTAGAATCTTTGTATAATTCAAACAATTCAGCTTCTGTTTTCTTTACAACTTCAGCTCTTGTTTCACCCTTCTTAAACTCTTCCAGCTCATCTTTAAGCATATCATCTGTACTATAATAATATCTGTGATATGGACAAGGTAATATTCCTAAATCTGCAATCTGCTCATAGTTATATTCAATGTCCTTTATATTGGCAACTCCAGCATCTTTTCTCTTTCCTCTTTTTTCTGGATTATATAGCTTTTCTATAACTTCTTCTGTTCTTTCATTTCCATCTTTATCCCATACTCTGTGCCAGTGGAAGTGGTTTAGACCTGCAAACTTAAAAATCAAATCTTCTTTCTTAACATTTAAAATTTCTGCACAGTCATGCATACAGTTGATTGGCACATTGCATAATCCCACTGTCCTTTCCCATCCACCATATTTTATAGCTGCTTCTGTAACCATTCCTGATGGATTTGTAAAATTAACAAGCCATGCTTCTGGACATAACTCCCTCATGTCATCAATAATATCTAAAATTACTGGAATAGTTCTAAATGCCTTGAGCATTCCTCCTGCTCCATTAGTTTCCTGACCAATTATTCCATAACTCAAAGGAATTCTCTCATCTTTTACTCTTGCATCTAAAAGACCAACTCTGAACTGAGTTGTTACAAAATCAGCATTTTTTAAAGCCTTCCTTCTATCCAGTGTAAGATATACTTTCCAGTCAAGACCTGCTGCTTTTATCATTCTCTGTGCCATTGCACCTACAATATTTAATTTTTCTTTTCCATCTTCAATATCAACAAGCCATAATTCACTTATTGGAAGTTCATCTTTCCTTTTTATAAATCCTTCTATCAATTCTGGTGTATAACTTGAACCTCCACCAATAGTGACTATTTTGATTTTTCTTTTTTTCATGACTTCCGCCTCCCAAATTTTGACTTTTTGCTTTAAATCCATTTAGAAAATGTTTTCATTCCTTTGTATATAAGATATCACATTTTTCATTTCAATTCCTTAATTCTAAAATTTTAGGAACATGAATATATTGAAAGTCATTTGTTTTTTACTGAAACAGAGTGTTTTTTATAAACTGAAATTATATTCTTATAAGTTAATATATATTTCAACTGATAATTTATATTACCAATTGTAAAGTAAAAAAAGAAACTCTTTTATAGCAAGCATAATCACGCCTGTTATAAAAGAGTTTGATTATAATCAATCATAATAATCATTTTATATGTTTCATATAATAAAACCAAATAATTAAAGAAATTTTGGAAAGACTTCATCCTTAATTGTCCATTGTCAATTGACAATTAACCATTGTAACTTAAGCATTAACTGCTTCAATATTATTTCCACTCTCATCTGAATCTGGTACCTTTGCAACAAAGTAAACACCTGCAATCACCATAAGACTACATATTACTGTTCTTATGCTTATTTCTGTTCCATTGATAAATCTGTCAAAAACAATTGACCATACTACATATGTTATATTTAATCCCATTGCTCTTGTAGGTCCTATTCTATATATTGCATTATAATAGAATAAATATGATATTGTTCCACTTAATGCAGTTGCTGCAATCCACCATATTACATTTGTTCTTAAAACTTCAAAACTTAATCCGATTCCTCCAACAATAGGAACTATCAAAACACCATAAACTATAGCTGATGTAAGCTGTCTTATCTGAAGAGCAAATTCTGAAGTAACTTCATCATCTTTCATTCCATATGCACAGATTACACATTCACTACCCCATCCAATTACACAAAGAAATGCACATAAAAATCCAACAACACTTGTTCCACTTTCACCTGAAGAATATCCTAAAATAGTTACACCTACAATTGCAGAAAGAAGACCAATCCATGCTTTTTTATTTAATTTTTCTTTTAATATAAAATAAGATAAAATTGCTCCTACTGCTGGGTATAATGATGAAATAATAGCTGTATAAGATGGTCCTATAAGTTTAACTGCTAATAGATATCCAGTCATTCCTACAGGTCCTCCCATAAGAGCTGCAATAACAACAAACAATGCACTTCTTGTTCTCATAGCCCTAAATAGATTTCCAGTCTGTCTTTTTAATGCAAGATATATGAAAGTCCATATTGCTGAAAATGTATCATGAAAAAATGCTGTTACAAATGGTGCCAAGAAAACTGCTTCATCTGGAAGAAATGGTGCCATTCCAAGTACAACTGCCATTAATACTGTATCAAGTCCCCATGTAGCAGCTGATGTTATACCACTCATAACTCCTATCTTATAATTGTTTTTGCTGTTTAACATATAAAAATCCCCCTCTTTTTTATTGCAATGGACATTAAAAATTTTCTATTTATAATATTTTAAATACATTTAAGTAATATTCTGCTCTTTTAATCACATTAAATGCATTTTTTAATAATTTTATCACTGTACTATAATAATCCTAAATACAGCTATTTTTTAAGTTCATTTTCTGAACAACTTTATCCTATCATTGTTCAATGTTCATTTCAATATGTTCAGCAAAAAAAATTAATTTTTTTTCAATTTTAATTTAACAAGTATTTTATCTGCAAATTCAAAAAACACCTGATCTTTTGTTAAAACTAATATTCCTAAATATACAATTCCACATATGCCTACTTCTAACACACATGCTGCAAATATACTTCCTATAAATTTCTTTATTAT
Source organism: uncultured Clostridium sp. (assembly GCF_934754915.1). Classification (GTDB taxonomy): domain Bacteria; phylum Bacillota; class Clostridia; order Clostridiales; family Clostridiaceae; genus Clostridium. The sequence continues at coordinate 2,585 of NZ_CAKVKB010000095.1, read as the reverse complement.
AAAAGTTATAGGTATAAAAACAAGTGAATAAAAGAAATATTTCATATTTTCATAAGAGAAAAGATTTATATCTAATTTTATTACTTTTTTTACAAGCCTGTATTCCATAAATATTACTATTACATTAGCAATAAGCGTTGTTGCAATTGCTGTAACCATTGAAAAAGTTCCTGTAACAACTAGAAGTACATTAAGCACTAAGTTTATTATCCCTCCAATAAGTACAAGCATAGCATCTTCTCTTTCTTTTCCATGAAGATATATCATTTGATTTGCTATAACACCTTCAACACCAAGAGTCAACATATATAATGCAAACACTATCATTGCTGGTACTGCTGGAAGGAACTTCGCACCTCCAAACATATATATGGCTTCCTTTGAAAGACATAAAAGTCCTATTGATGCAGGAAAAAGGAATAAGAAATATATCTTTATTACCCTCTTTAAAAGAGTGAGATATTCATTTTTTGATTCATTTCCAAGGTAATTTGAAAGTCTTGGCATAGTAACCTGAATTACTGTAAGCATCAATGTGTTTATTATTGTCATTATTCTCTGTGCAGTATAATAATAACCAACATCTGTAGTTCCAATATTGCTCTTTATCATTATTTTATCCAGCTGAGTATATAACACACCTGTGTTTGATAATATTACCACATATAGCATTGGTCTTATATGTTTTGCAAATTCAAGATTAGAAAAATCAAATTTGATTCTTCTCTTTACATAAATAAAACTTATTATATTATTGATAAAATTAAATCCTACAACTAAATATAAGTAAAATAAATAATCTCCATCATTTCTTACAAATAATAAAATTAATGTTGAATATATTATTCTTACAACCATTGTTTTAATAGCAATGAAATCATAATTTTCTAATGCTTCATTAACCCATTCAACATAAAACATATTGAAAACAAGGTTAAATCCCATGATTATACATGTATACATATATGGTTTGTCTTTATATGCAACTGCTACAAAAAACATATACGCTGCAGATGCAATTATATTTGTTAAAAAAGAAAACAGACACAGACTTGTAAATGTCTGTCTTAATTTAGTCTCATCATCACGCACTTTACTTATTTCTCTAAGACCATACTGATATATCCCAAAGCTTGCAAATATAAGAAAATATGCAGTGAGAGAATCTCCATATCCCATATATCCATAAAGTTCTGGACCAACTGCCCTTGTAACTAATGGAATTACAAGAATAGGCAATATTATATTGAATAGATTCAGCATTGCCTTAAATATTGCGTTTTTTGACATAGATTTAGCCATTAAATTCAGCCTCCACATTTTCATCTTTATTGCAGTATTCCTGCTTTATTTACTAATTATTCAAAATCTAACAACAAACTTACAATCATCAATTGTTTTTACTTATACAAGTTTACATTTTAAAAAATACATTGTCAATTTAATAAATTATATATTCCAATTGATAATGTACAATGGACAATTGGATATGAAATTTTTTTAAGATTTCTATAATTACTTATTTTTAATAACTGAGAATTTTTTATATTAGCATAAATATAAAAAACAACTCAACATATGGTATATCTCAAATAAATATAGACACTATATTTTGAACAAAATTATATAAAATTATAATTATGAAATATCTACAGCTATGTATAATAACCAAAAAATCCAGCCAAGACTCTATTATTTATTGCAAATTGTTAATTGAAATATATCTTTGATAGATTTTCGGTTTTATGATGTCTATTTTTACATTTTATATATTAAATTCTATTTTTATGTAAAATATGTAGACTTTTTACAATTTTAAGTGTATAATTAAACTAACGTTTGTTAGTTTGAAATTATATGTAATATAATCCTTAATATCTATTCCAATGACAAAAATATATAAATTAAAGAAATCCTGAAAAGATTTCATTCCTCATTGTCAATTGTCCGTTATTAATTAAAATATAGTTTCAAACTTTAACTTCTGATAAAAGTTTAATTTATCGAGATAGGAGAGACATAAATATGAATACTAAGGAAAAGATATTAGCTTCTTCTTTGGAACTTTTCTCAGTAAATGGATATAAATCCGTATCAGTTCGTGATATTGCTTCCAAAACTGGAATCAAAGCTAGTTCTTTATACAATCATTTTGAAAATAAGCAGGATATATTTAATCAATTGGTTTGTAAAGGTGTTAATTATACAAAAGAATTTTTAGATATGATACATTATGAATGTATTGATCATTTTAAAAAAATCATGGATTTAAAATCATTTCATGATAATTTTGTAAAGATAAACATGAATACAATAAAACTTGTCCTTAATAACAATACAATAATAAAATTACGAAAGCTTCTTATAATCGAACAATTTAATAATCCAGATTTGTCAGATTTATTTCAGAAAATATTTGTAACCGATGTTTTAAAGAGTGAATCGGAAATATTTAATATTTTAATAAAAAACAACCTTTTAAGAAAATCAGATCCTGAATTTCTGGCACTTCAATTTTATTCTCCAATTTTTCTCATATTATATAATAATAAAGAAGCATTTAACGAACATGATTATAATAAGAT
>NZ_CAKVKB010000094.1 GCF_934754915.1 uncultured Clostridium sp. | reverse complement strand
CTCTTCCATTACAATAGAATCTATAAATTAGTAATTTAAAGAATCAAATAGCTTTACAAGATCACTTGGTAAATAATATTATCAAACAGTAAGTTTAAATTTAAAAAAAGAATTGAACATAAGCATTTTTATCTATAAAAATACTTAAATTCAATTCTTCTTCTATTTTCAATTGCAACCTATATATAAGCTAAACAATAAAAATATATTGCAATATAAATTTTTATAACTCTAAAGATTTTTTAAATTCTATTCCTGCTTTATGTGTATCGATAATTGCCTTTTTAAATAACTCACCAGTTGGATTACCAGGGACATATTTCCACTCAACTACATTCATTGATTTTTCAACGACTTTATCTATGTCCTCTAATTTCATATCAATATCATCTAAAGTTATTGGAAGTGAAATTGAATGATTAAATTTCATTATTCTATCTCTTTCTTCATATTGTTTATCATATGTAAGAAGACATAAAACCCCAAACGAAACAATTTCACCATGAAGATGTTTCTCACAAGCTGGTATTAATGATGAACCATAATAGACGCAATGAGCTAATGAACTATTATAGTAATAATCATCCTTTGGATCAGGCTGTGCTTCATGTGTTGCAAAATTAGAAACAATACCTGTTGTGATAATTATGTCCAATGCAACTTGTCCAAGTTCAAAAGATGGAATATTATTTTTACAATCTTCTAATGCTTTTTTTCCATAATCAACTAATGGATCAGTACACATTTTTGATATTGTCTTTCCCATAAGTGGAGTATGATACATGAATTTATCTCTTGATGCAAATAAAACTTCATATTCTTTAGATAAGGCATCACCAATTCCTGCCCATAATAAATTATATGGTGAATCCGCAATTATTTTTGTATTTATAAAAGTATGGTATGATGGTTGTTTTAAATAATAGTATTCTTTAAATGTACCATTTTTATCATAAACAACAGCTATTGCTGTACATGCTGCACAATTTGAAGCAAGTGTTGGAAATGTAAAGAAAGGCTTATCCATTTCATCACCTAAAATCTTTACTGTATCACATGCTCTTCCTCCACCTACTCCAAATAGCATATCTGCATTTTGAACAGATGGAAGATTCTTTAATGCTTCAACATTTTCATAGCTTGAATCTCCTCCATACCATACAAAGTCTATAATTTTAACATTGCTGTTTTCTATTCCTTTGATCAATTCTTCCTTAGCCTTTGAAATAGCTGTTTTTCCTCCAATAACAACAGCAGTTGTTCCATATTTTCTTGTTACTGATGGTATTTCTTTATAACATTCTTCTCCTACACTATAATCAGGAAGAAAAACACTGTAATTTGACATAATTTATCTCTCCTTCGTTCAACTTATCTGACCAGATATTATTTTTGTTACCAACAATTATATCACTATAAAATTCTTTTACATAATATCTTTTTTTGAAGTTTACATTCAAAATACAGCATTTTTTGTCATTTAATAAATATTTTCATTAATATTCTTAACCAGAATTTATATATTAAACTTAAGAATACTCGTGTATATGTTGCAAAATTAAAATTATATTTAAAATTTATCTCATACATGTAAAAACTTTATTCTTAACTGTAAATTATCAATTTTGAGCTGTTAGCTGCAATATATATTTTAATTATTTTTTGTTTAAATAAGGATTTACATGAACCATACAATGCTTTATATCTCTGTCTTCTTCTATATAATTATGAACCTTCATGGCAATATTATGCCCTTCTTCAACTGATAATTCAGAATCTACAGATATTTCAACATCAACATAAACCTTACTTGCATATTGTCTTGTTTTTAAATTATCAATTCTTTTTACTCCATCTATATCTATTATTTTTTCTATAATAATGTTTACTTTTTCATCATCTGCTGAAGCATCTATAAGCTGGTCTATACTCTGTCTGCATATATCATAAGATACTTTTATTATTATTAAGCATATTATTATTGCAGCAAGTGGATCAAGAATTGGGTAGCCATTTCTTGCACCTATAAGTCCAATAAGTACACCTATTGAAGATAGGGAATCTGATCTATGATGCCATGCATCTGCTTTTAATGATGTGCTTTTTATTTTTTTTGCATACTTTATGGTATAAAAATACATAGCTTCTTTTGATACTATTGAAATTATAGCTGCTGCAATTGCAGATTTTCCAGGTATAGTATAATTTTTTGTCAATATATTCTCTACTCCACAATATCCAATCCATATTGCTACAATGAACAAGACAATTGACAAAAATAATGATGTTATACTTTCAATTCTTTCATGACCATATGGATGCCCTCTATCTGCATTTTTACTTGAAAGTTTTAATCCTACTATTACACCAATTGTTGTAAACACATCTGATAAAGAATGAATTCCATCGGCAATAATTGCTGAACTTGAACTTATTACTCCACAAATCACTTTTAATATAGAAAGTATTATATTTCCTATTATTGTATTTATGCTTACTTTTAATCCAATCTTTAATCTTTCTTCTTCCATAAATGATCTCCCTTGTGTTTAATTACATTTATATGTTTAAGAATAATATATTCAGATTAAAAATTATTTGTTCATTACTGTTTGCATTGTTAATTAGAACACATTTATTAATGAATTATTATTTATGGATATTTCTTAATTATGATTTTTTATACTTCCAATCAATATATATCCTTGCTTATAGCATACTATATGTCAAATTAAGTTTAGTGGTTATACTTATATAAAAGTTCTTCACTTAAATATGAAAAAAATACACCTTAAAGTATTGATTCGTAAATGAAATTTAAGGTGTATTTTCTATATTTAATAATTACAATTTTATTAAGCTAATGTTGCATCTGAAAGATCTTTATTAGTATTTTCATTATTATAAATATCTTCATCAAGCATTCCTTCAGATTTTGCTACAACAATACATGCTGCTGCATCTCCTACTACATTCAGTGATGTAACAAGCATTTCTACAGGTCTGTTTATAGCAAGAATTAATGAATACGCTAAAATTGCCGTATCATTGTTGTATCCCATTCCAGTAAGTACTGTGAAAAGTATTATTGCTCCTGCACCTGGTGCTGCTGGTGTTCCAATTGAAGCAATCAAGGCAAGTAATCCTATTACTACTACATTAAAAACAGTAACATCATATCCAGCACTTGTTGCTATAAATATTGCAGCAATTACCTGCATTATGGCTGTACCATTCATATTTATTGTCATTCCAAGAGGCAGTATAAATGAAGCTACATCTTCACTTACACCTAATTCTTCAGTAACTGTTTTAGTATTTAAAGGAAGCGTTGCAGCTGAAGATGATGTTGAAAATCCAAATAATGCAACTTTACTTATTTTTTTAACGAATTTTATAGGATTTAATTTTGCTCCTATGCTTATGAATATTGAATATCCAAATACAAGGAATAACAGCAGTGCTACAACTGTTGTAATGACATAAACAAGTGCTGGCTTTAAATTTTCAATTCCATAAATTGCAAATGTTCTTGTTATAAGAACAAATATTGCAATAGGTCCAAACTTGGTTATAACATAACTTAAGAATACTGTTATTATTGAATTTATATCTTCTAATAAATCTTTAAGCATTTTTATTTTATCACCAAGAGCATTTATGCACAGTCCTGTAACTACAGCAGTAAAAACTATTGCAAGCACACTTCCATTTGAAGAAAATGCCTGTGCAATATTACTTGGTACTGCATTAACTATTACCATTAATGGATTTGAAGAACTTGCATTTCCAGATTGAGCAGAAACATTTTCAACATTTGCTGTAAACAATCCCAGATTCTTTATGATAAAACCTATAACTCCTGCAAGTAAAAGTGCAAAAACTGAAGTTGATAAAAATCCTAAAATAGTTTTGTAAGATATACGTCCAAGTTTTTTTGTATCACTTATTTTGCACATTGCAAGTGCTATTGAAGTAAATACCATTGGTACAATTACAAGTTGCAATGCCTTTATAAATAACTGTCCTAATATATAAAATATTCCTATTGAATTTGTTGCACCTTCTGCTGAAATATCTTGAAATAATATATTATTTAATGTTATCCATAAGCTGCTGTCAGCTCCAATAGATTCTCTGAGGAATATGAATCCTATACCTGCTATTAAACCTAAAGCTAATGATACTGCCATTTTTATTGCTAGTTCATTTCCATTTTTTTTAGTCTTTTTATTCATTTGTTAAATTCTCCTTATTAGCTCATTTCCCTGATTGTGAAACTGAATAACTACATAAGGTCAAGCATACTTTATATAATAAAAAAACTTCCTTGAATCCAAGGAAGATGCACTACTATATTATTAATTCTATACATGTACTATAATTTTCAACATAATACATTTTTATACAGATTTACGCAAGCATACTATAACTTCCTTACTGATTTCTCGAATCAATTTAAAGGGATTTTTTAATTATACTATCATAGTGCTAGAATTTTGTCAACTTTTAAATAATTTTGCCACAGGCATGAGGTTAAAAGATATTATTTGAGGATTAAACTTTTTATTTAAGTATCACATATATTTATCATATTTATATATAAAAAGCAGCTATAGTTCTTATATTATATAATCTATAGCCGCAACAATGATTACCTTATTATTTATGTTATAATTTTGTCTATCTATTAATTGGTTTTACTGCCATCATTTCAATATATCCTCTTTTACCGATTGGCTCTAATTGAATTTTAGGATTATCAGTATCAACTTGATATCCTATAGACTCAGGATTATATTTTTTTACTGCATCTTGAACTTCTTCAATTGCCTGGCAATAATCTTTTTCTAAAAATGGTTCTCCTTGAAACATAATATAATCAGATTCTGGTAATTGAATTATTTCAAAACCATCTGGTATTTTAATTTGAGAATTAATAGAAACTTCTACTCCTTGAACATATTTTGATGTTTCAGGTTCTATATATTTTTCTGGTAACCACATACATACTGGTTCTCCACTTATAGAAGGTATACTTGAAAGAAGCCCCCATACATCACATCCAACTTCTTCACAATATTTAAAATATTCATCAGCAGTTTTTCCTCGTTTTATTATTACTTTTCTTTCAGGTTTATGGATAACTTGTATAAATACATTTTTTACTTCTTTCATTTTTTTATGCTCCTTTCTAATTTCATTATATATAACCCCATAAGGTATAAATAAACTGATAGGAATAGGCTTTTTTGCATACTCACTTGGATTGCATCCAAATTCTCTGGAAAAAGCACGTTGATATCCTTCTACACTTTGAAATCCAAGCTCAAAAGCTATATCAATAATCTTGCATTCTTCATCTCTTAATTTTAATGCTGATTTAGATAGTTTCAATCTTCGTATATAATCTGCAGGAGTGTAATTGGTATATTCCTTAAACAAGCGATGAGAATACCATGGTGAAAATAAAGATGCTCTAGACAAATCAGTCAGTGATATATTTTCATTAATGTTTTTTTCAATATAATTCTGCATTTTCTGAACTGCTATAATCTGTTCCTTCATATTTTTCCTCCTGAAATTCTGTTGTCCTTGTACAAGTATTATGATACAGCTTTTTTAATAATATTATCTCGATTTTTTTTGCCTTTTCTATTCCCATTTAAAAAATTTAATGCTGCATATACTGCATATTACTGAAATGATAATCATAAATAATACTGGAATTATTAAATTATTTAATGATTGTCCAATAATTGCAGCCTTTAATATTTTTATTCCTTGAGTAAGAGGCATTATTTCTACTATTCTCTGCATTGATGACGGCATTACTTCATATGGAAGTGTAGCTCCTGAAAATACGAGCATTGGGAAATATAAAATTGAAGCAATTATTGATGCACTCTTTGTATTTTTTGCTATACCCCCAGCAAGCATTCCTATACTTAATATAGAGAATAAAACAAGAAACCATCCACAAAAAAGCATAAAATAAGATCCCCTTATTTATTGGATTCATTCCTAATATTTCAACGAATCCTTCATCTGCTTTTTGAATTCCAAGAATGCACTCAATAGATGTACTCTTTCCTGCACCATTAGCACCTAAAATGCCAAAAACTTTTCCCTTTTTTACAGTAAAACTTAGATTGTTCAAAACCTTGTTGCCAGAATAAGATTTTGAGAGTTTTTCTACTTTTATTGCAATATTATTCATAAAAATTACCTCCTATTTTTTCTGCTTATTAATAATAACTTATTTACAAATAAGTTCTCTCGACTATTTTTGCTTTTATGAGCAATAAGCAGGATAGGAGGTTAAAATTTTTTAATCTATTTTTCCAAGAAGCGCTGCAAAAGGATTATCATTCATAGCCTCTTTTTGCGCTTCTTTTTCAAGTTTTTTCATATAATTTTTTACTTGTTTTTTATCTACTTTTCCACTTTTATCAAATCGTTTTTCAAATACAGAAGCCTTTTCTCTAAAGTTACATGTTGCTCCTGGACATACATATATCTTTCCTTCTCCATGACCTCTTAATTCAAGCTTTTTCTTACATTCAGGACATCTAGCATTTGTGAGTCTTGAAACATTTTCTCTATAGCCACATTCCCTGTCTTGACATACATTCATTACACCATTCTTTCCTTTTACTTCAAGAAGATATTTACCACAATTAGGACATTTTTTGCCTGTCTTATTGTCATGGACAAACTTACTGTCTGCACACTTTACATCTTCAACAAGAGCTACAGAATAATTTTTCATTTCCTTTATAAATGAATGATCATCCTTTTTCCCTTTAGCTATAGCATCAAGCTGACTTTCCCATTTTGCTGTTAAAAGAGGAGATTTTAAATCTTTAGGGACAAGGTCTATGAGCTGTTTTCCCTTTGATGTAGGAAATATTTCTTTTCCTCTTTTTTCTATAACGAAAGAATTAAATAATTTTTCAATTATGTCTGCTCTTGTAGCAACTGTACCAAGACCTCCAGTTTCACCTAACGTCTTAGCAGCTTCTTTGTTCACAGAAATATATTTATGAGGATTTTCCATAGCTGATAAAAGAGTAGCTTCAGTAAACCTTGCTGGTGGTTTTGTTTCTCCCTTTTTTAGATTTACACTTTCAATTGTTACTTTATCACCTTTATTTACAGACGGGAGAACCTGCTCTCTTATATCTTCTTCTGTATTTTCCTCTTCTGTTTTATCATAAAGTTTTTTCCATCCTTTAGATTTTATTACTTTTCCCTTAGCTATAAGCTTTTCCCCTTCTGCATTTACTTCAATTGTAGTCTGAATATATTCAAATGGTGGAAGCATAACACTTAAAAATCTCTTTACTACAAGATCATATATCTTTCTTTCATCACTTGATAATGATGATAAATTAGGTCGTTCTTCAGTTGGAATTATTGCATGATGGTCACTTACCTTAGAATTATCCACAAAGCTTTTGTTTGCTTTTATTTGTGTTTTCAATAATTCCTGTGCTGAAGTTCTGTAATTACCAACTGAAACCGCTTTAAGTCTTTCAGGAATTGTTGCAACAATATCTGTAGTTATATATCTTGAATCAGTTCTTGGATAAGTAAGTATCTTATAATTTTCATAAAGTCTCTGCATTATGTTAAGAGTCTGCTTTGCAGAATATCCATAAATCTTATTTGCATCTCTCTGAAGTTCTGTAAGATCATACAATGCTGGTGAATATTTCTTTTTTGAAACCTCATGTATATTCACAATTTCACCTTTAGAATTTTTTAATTTTAAAGAAGTTTTTTCTGCATATTCTTTATCAAAAATTCTTGAATTATTATCCTTATTCACCCATGATAAATTAAATCCTTTTGTTTTTCCTTCAATTGTATAATAGGCCTTAGGTCTAAAATTTTTAATTTCATCTTCACGTTGTACAATCATTGCAAGTGTTGGTGACTGAACCCTTCCAGCTGATAATTGCGCATTATATTTACATGTCAGAGCTCTTGTTACATTAAGTCCAACAAGCCAGTCTGCTTCTGCTCTGCATACAGCTGCTTTATATAAATTTTCATATTCTTTTCCAGGCTTAAGATTTTTGAATCCATCTAAAATCGCTTTTTGTGTCTGTGATGAAATCCATAATCTTTTTAAAGGTTTCTTGACACCAGTTTTTTCAATTATCCAACGTGCTACAAGTTCGCCTTCCCTTCCAGCATCTGTAGCAATTACTATATCAGAAATATCATTTCTAATCATTTGTTTTTTTACTTCATTATATTGTTTGCCTGTTTTCTTCAAAACAGTAAGTTTCATATGTTTAGGAAGCATTGGAAGTGTTTCCATACTCCACTGTTTATATCTATTATCATATCCTTCCGGGTCCATAAGACCTACTAAATGTCCCATTGCCCATGTCACAACATATTTAGGTCCTTCTATATATGAACCTTTGTTTATATTACATTTCAATACTTTTGCTAAATCCCTTCCTACTGAAGGTTTTTCTGCTAATACTAATGTTTTGCTCATTTTAACTCCTCATTAACTGTTCAATAAATTTTGACTTACTTTACTATTATACAACGTTTTAACTGATAATGTCTTCTTAATTTATTACTTAAAAAATTAGGATGGCTAAAGTATTATAGTAATTAAAAAATTTTATTTATTACTATATTGTATATCTATGTAATTAAGATTTTATCTTTCATCATTAATTGTGACATGATATATATTAAATTATTATTAAAATTTTCTCCTTTTTTTAATTTATAACCATAATATGATATAATATTTAATTGTAATATTACATATAAGTAAAAATATTCAATATTAATTATCAATTTTAAGATATATACTATACTTAAATTAATATGGATTTTTATATTATGAAATGGGGAGACGGGAAATGAATAAAGTAAAAAGATTAGTAATGGCAGCTATAATTTCATGTTGTGTTGCTGTTCCAGTTTCAGCTTATGCTGTTGAAACTAACAATAATGAACAGGATATTAATAATATTAATTCAGAAACTAATGTTATTTTAAATGAACAGATTATTAATGAAAACACATTTTCAAAGGAAAATAACTCTGATGATTTAAAAGCAAAAGGCTGGCATACTATAGATAATAATAAGTATTATTATACTTCTGATAATGAACCAGCTAAAGATTGGGTTGAAATAGATGATAAATGGTATTGTTTTGATGAAAATGGAAAACTTTTAACTGGTTTTATTACTAAAGGAAACAATACTTATTACTCTGATGCTGATGGTGTAAGACAGACTGGATGGATTACATCTAACAATTCTAAATATTATTTCTTAGATAATGGAGTTATGGCTAAAGGTCTTACTAAAATTGAAGATAATACATATTTATTTTCAAATGATGGAATAATGCTAACTGGGTGGAAGTATCTTTCTAATAATAAATGGTATTTATTTAATAATGAAGGATTTATGCAGAAAGGTTGGTTTTATGACAACAACTATCTATATTATTTAAATGAAGATGGAACTATGTCTTCTGGCTGGAAAACAATTGACGGAAAAGATTATTATTTCAACTCATCTGGTGCAATGAGATGTGGCTGGACAGGCATCGGAAAAGACATCTATTACTTTGATAACAAAGGTGTTAAAGCATCTGATGTTACAGTTAATGGTTATACTTTAGACAAAGACGGCAAATTAATACTGCCATCTGGAATGACTGAACCCAATATAGATAAATTGTTTACTGAAAAAAATATAAATATAAATACTGATGAATGTGAATACAAAAGTACAAATAAAGGTATTGCTGAAAGCACTTTCAAAGGAATAGATATAAGTAATCATAATGGTTATGTTGATTTCAATGCTATAAAAAATGCTGGTGTGAAAGTTGTATATATGAAGGCTTCTGAAAGTAATTATTACATTGATCAATATGCTGCTGGCAATGCAGAAAGTGCTAAAAATGCAGGGCTTAAAGTTGGATATTATCATTATCTAACTGGTACAAGCTCTCCAGAAGAACAAGCCCGACTTTTTTATAACTGCATTAAGGACAAGCCTAATGACTTAAAACCTTGCGTTGACGTAGAAGTCAGTCCTTCCACTGCTGCTGATTATACTGTAAGATTTATAAATGAATTTAAAAAATATAGTAATATGGACGTATGCATATATACCTATACAAACTTCATAAATAACCTTGATTCACGACTTGCAGGATATTCATTATGGGAGGCAAATTATAATAACTCTCCTTTTAATATTCCAGCAAACAGCATATGGACTTCAAAAGCAGGTCATCAATATACTGATAAAGGAACTATTTCTGGTGTAGGTGGAAATCTTGATTTTGATATGTTTAATCATGATATACTTTTATAATCATATAGAAATGCAAATACGTATATAATTTTTACTTTACATAAATGTTTTTATGTATTATAAGAAAAAAGTAAGAACTAATAATAATTTTTTACTGAAGTTCTTACTTTTTTTCATATTGATTTGACTTATGGGAGGTTTGAAAATGATTAATACTTATACATATAATAATGATGATTTTGTCAATATTACAATAAGTGAAGAAGATGGATTTATAATAGAAATTGCTTTTGGTTCTTCAAATTTGAAATTGGATAATATAAATGTTAAAGAAACAAATATCTTAAAAAAAGCTTATAATCAGCTTGATGAGTATTTTAAAGGAAAACGGAAAGCCTTTGAGCTTCCTCTTGCACCTAAAGGAACAGAATTTCAGAAAAAAGTGTGGAATGCACTTCTTACAATTCCATATGGGAAAACATGTTCTTACAAAGATATTGCTATAAAAATAGGAAACGAGAAATCGTGTCGTGCTGTTGGAGGTGCAAATAATAAAAATCCCATAATAATAGTAATTCCATGCCATAGAGTAATAGGTGCAAATGGAAGTCTTGTAGGATATGGAGGTGGCATTGATTTTAAGAAAAAACTTTTGGCTTTAGAAAGTAATAATATATATTTTAATTAGAAATTTACAATTAATGATAAAATCTTTGCAAGATTTTTTGATATAGATATATATGTTGCAATTATCTTTTTACATTACAATTTTTTACTTTAATATATAAAAAATATAGCTTTTTAGTGTAATTTTAATATTACAACATATATATTAATCAATATTTATTCTAAAGAATATACTTCTTGGGATTCATCTATTTCAAAAGCAGTAAAATCAGTATCAAAAGTTTGTCCATAAATATCTTCTATTTCAAATCCATAGTAATAATATCCTTGAGGTAATTTAATTTCTTCTAATGCAGTAGCATCATTTACAACTATTTCATCACCTATATATTCAATTATTTCATCAGTATTCATATCGTAACTTTCATAAACAGGTTCAATCACATCTCCATTTTGAAGCAGCTTTACATTTCTTGAAGAAAGTCCTTCTGCACTTATTCCATCCCATGTTCCAATTATTTCATAGTATCCTTCTCCATTATTATAATCAGTCCATATCCATGCTGTTCTCAAATTTGTTGCTTCTCCATTTAAGTAAACAGGTATTGAATATATATTATAATTATCATTCACTTCTATAATATTCATGTTTACATATATACCATCAATAGATGGCCAATATCCCTCAAAAGCATCTGAAAATATTCCTGTTCCATAATCGCCATACAAATTATTATCTTTTCCAAGATATAAAAGTTCATTTGAATTTTCATCTTCTTGAAGAAAAATTGTACAATACACATTTTTTATATAGTCAAGAGAATCATAACTTAGGTTCAGCTCATAGTATCCATCTTCATTTATATATGTCTGTGCATTTGCAAAAAATTTGGATTCATCAATTTCTGGTTCTTTAAAATCATCATATTTTCCAATCACAAAATTTTTATAGTCATCTGAAAAAGCTATCTTTTCATATTCTGTTGTTTCTATTGAATTATAGTCTATTGGATAATATATTGATAATCCATTTGCATATTCTCTCTTAGATCCATTAACCTTATATAATACAGCATTATTAAGTGAGTCAATTACAGCATCTGTATTATCATCTATTTCTTCTTTTACATTTCTTATAAAATCTCCAAGATCAACAAGATTTGTATATCCTTCTGAAACAGAATTTCCTCCATAATTTTCTGATTTGGAAGCATTTCTTGAAAACTGAACGAATTCTGAAGGTTCTTTAGATATATTATATATGTCATCTGCTATATTATTAAATGAATTTATAACTTCTGGTATTTTAGCTAGATCTATGACAGATAGTGTGCACATGTCTTCTGTTCCTAAAGATGAGCATTTTTCATAATATGAATCACATATATTAATTCCTGCATCTTTTCCGTTCATACTTGGATCATCTGCAATTGCTTCAAGCCATACATCATATGCCCATCCTTCACCTGGTTCGTATTCTTGTGAACTTATTAAGTATTTTGCATATGGTTCAAGAATATTTGCTGTTTCCAATGTAGACATAAGACATGCATCAAATCCTATTAATTCAAATTTATCATCTAAAAAATCTGAACATTGTTCTAAAGAATTTTTTAACTCTGATAAAGCAAGTGAATCATAATCATAATTTTCATCATAAGCTACGCCTCCAATGCTTCCTGAACCATGATTCCAAAATATAAGAGCATTCTTATCACTTTTATAATTTTCCATACCCCATTTAATAAAATCATTTAGTGTTTCTGAATCTCCCATATTGCTGAGATGTTGTTCATCAATTATAGTCATCTCTCCATCTTCAATTTTAAAACGCTGTATTTTATCATTTTCAATTTCAGATGTATACCATTGGCTGGCTCCTCCTGTTTCTATAATAACATTGATATTATCACCTAAATAAGCCTGCTTAATTTCTTCAAGATTATAAGTTGCAGCCATACTTTCAGATTCGAGATCAGAACCACACAGGTAAATAAAGATTGTCCAAGTATCTTCTTCTGAATTTATATATTCATCATAACATCCTGTGAAGAAATTAAAAATAAACATGGAAACAAGTATAAATACAATATTTTTTAGTTTTTTCATTTATAGCACCCCTATATATATTCTAATTAAGAAAAGTATTTAATATAATATTACTATCTTTTTTCAATATTTTCCACAGAAGTGTATAAATAACTTTAAAAGTGTACTATTATGTGCGTATAAATTGTAATTTATAATAAAAAAATAGGATTAACATACAAAC
>NZ_CAKVKB010000093.1 GCF_934754915.1 uncultured Clostridium sp. | reverse complement strand
ATAGTACCTATATTTATTTAAGATATACTATATGTTGAGTTGGACTTTGTATTTATGCTAATATGAAAAATCCTCAAATATATAAATAATTAAAAATTTTTATATAATTTTTTAGAGAAATATGAAACTGATTTTTGTGTGAGATATATTGGTTTATTTTAATAGTTAAATTTAATCAGTGTGGTGTATTTGATGACTGTGTAATAAAATTATCAAATGATTTGATGGAGGAATTATACATGAAAAATAATACAACAAAAAGAATTGTAAGAACAGCAGTTATTGCAGCATTATATGCAGTGTTTACACTAGTTCTTGCTCCAATGAGTTATGGAAATGTACAATTTAGAATTTCAGAAATAATGGTTTTATTGGCCTTTTTTGATCCATTTTATATAGGAGGACTTACATTAGGGTGTTTTATAGCTAATATATTAGGACCTAATGGAATTGTTGACGCTATATTTGGAACAATAGCTACATTTGTAAGTGTGTATGCAATATCATTAACAGGAAGAATTATAAAAAATGATAGAATAGCTCTTGCAATAGCCTCTCTTTGGCCTACCATATTTAATGGAATTATAATAGGATGGGAACTTAATTATTTATGCCAATTGCCATTAATTTTATCAATACTTGAAGTTGCAGCAGGAGAAATTGTTGTTGTTTCAGTAATTGGAGTTCCAGTCATGACTCTTATAAAAGAAAAATATAGTAAAGTTTTAGCAGAAAGTCATGCAAAATGTTAATAGAATTTATTTAATACTCAAAGTTTTCATGATTGATTTCAGAAAATATGTTTAAAGTTCAACTTTAATAAATTAAGAATAAAAGCCCTGATATAATGATAAAAAATCTTATATCAGGGTTTTCTCAATTTTCTAGTTACATAAAATATCAACTATTTAAGAAAAACATTAAATAAGATATAATGTAGTTAGAATAACAAGTATTAAATAGAAAATTTATATGATATTAGTATGGGGATTTTTATAGAAATGTACTATTTTGTATGAAGTATCAGGGAGGACATAGTAATGAATAAGAGCAAAGTAAAAAAGCTAAACACATTAGTTCAGACTAAATTTTTAAGTATGTATGAAGCTGAATATGAAAATAGAATTGGAAATAAAAAGTCATGGATGATTGCAACAAGAAAAGATAAGGATTTTTTAGAAAAAAAATTTTTTGAACATGCAAAAGATGATAATGATGCAGTTGTGATTGCAGCTCTTCATAAGCCATCAAATAAACTTGTGATAGTAAGACAATTTAGAGTTCCAGTGAACGATTTTGTATATGAAATGACAGCAGGCCTTATTGATGAAGGAGAAGATTTTAAAGATTCAGTTAAGAGAGAGCTTAAGGAAGAGACTGGGCTTGATTTAAAAGAAATAAAAGCTGAAAGAGGAAGATTATATCTTTCACCTGGAATGACAGATGAATGTGTTAATTTAGTATATTGTATATGTGAAGGTGAATTGAGTAATGAAAATATGGAAGAAGATGAATGTATAGAACCATTACTTGTTTCAGTAGATGATGCAAAAAAACTTATAAAAAGTAATGTAAATATGGATATAAAGTGTTATATGATGCTACAGAATTTTATTATATTTGGAGATAGATTATTTGACAATATATAATTAAATTTAGAATATTACAAAACAAAAAGGATTATAGATGATCTCCACTTCATCTATAATCCTTTTTGTTTTGTAATATAAAAAATATCATTTCATATTACATTTATGATTAATATATTACTAAATTGTAAATAAAATTACCTTTATTATAATTTATTGCTTATAATATAGCAAAGCAAAAAGTAGGCTGAAATTTAGAATGAAATTACTAAACCAATCTAGTTTACTTGTGTTTTACAGTGTAGATTAATTATATCATTATACAACGATATATACAAGTACAAAATAAACAAATATGTATACAAGTATATATATTTGTTTATTTTGCACTGTATCAATAACAATGAAATGGTGGATTCTGCTGATAAAGTTTGGAATTGAATGAATAAAATGATATAATTAGTATAATATGAAGAAAAAATCACACAATTAATTTTGATTGTCAATGTATAATGAATTGGGGGCATAAATATTGGTTACAGATTTTGAAAAAATAAAAAGAGGAAGTTTAATGATAAGTTCTTTATGTATTTATACACATCTTAAAGAAGATGTAGTATTGAATAAATATAAAGATTTATTAGGATATTTAAATGAGGAGAAAATTGAACTTGGAACTGCTGTACATTATTACAATGACTTTATATTTGAGCTTTTAAGACAGTCAGATGGAAGTTCACTCAAAAAGTATATAATAGACAAGATATTTTTAGATAATAACTCTTTTACAAAAATGATAGATACAAATGATTTCAGCAATGAGTACATAATTAAACAAGTTAAATATGAATTAAAGGCATTAGAATATATATGCAGTATAACTTCGGAAGATATAAAAGAAATTATTTTGTATAAGACAAAAGCTATAGATTTTGAAGATGAACTTATAAGAAATCTTATGGATTTTGAAGTAGATACAAACAAAGAATATGCTTCATATAAAGCTATTGACAAGCTTAAATTGAGCATATTAAATTGTGATGGATGGGGAGAATCCCTAGATAACATAATTGAATTTTATAAACAGTATGGTACAGGAATTTTTGGAGAATATAGAGCCTTCATATGGGAAAATGAAGATGGAAAATGTTATTTAAGAGGCATTAAATCACCAGATCCAATCAGACTTGAAGAACTTGTAGGATATGAATATCAAAAGAAACAGATAATAGAGAACACAAAACAGTTTCTTGAAGGATATAATGCAAATAATCTTTTACTATATGGACAGAGAGGAACTGGTAAATCTTCAACAGTAAAAGCAATAATAAATGAATTTTATAAAGAAGGTTTAAGACTTATAGAAGTAGATAAGGAAAAACTTGTTGATTTTACGAAGATAATAAGAATACTTAAAAATAAAAATCTTAAATTTATAATATTTGTTGATGATCTTGTATTTGAAGATGGTGATCCAAGTTATTCTGCACTTAAGACAATTCTTGAAGGTGGAGTTGAAAACAAGTCAAATAACATATTGATATATGCTACTACCAATAGAAAACATTTAATAAAAGAAACATTTAGTGAAAGAGGAGACGAAATTCATGCAATGGATAGTGTGGAAGAAAAACTTTCACTTTCAGATAGATTTGGTATTACAGTATCATTCTATTCACCAGATCAAAAGGAATATCTTGCAATTATAGATGGTCTTGCAAAGGCTAGAGGCATAGATGCAGATATAGAATATCTTCATGCTGAGGCGTTGAAATGGACAAGACAACAAAATTCACGTTCACCAAGGACTGCAAGACAGTTTATGAACTGGTTTGAAGCTTCTTTAAATTCAAGTAATTCCCAGGAATAAGTGTTTATTAATGAGAAACACTATATTTAAAGGAGATGATGAAGTTGTCTAAAAGTAAAAAAGAAAAGTTAATACAAACTGATGGAAGCTTTTCGAACAATAAAGTCAAGTCATATATGGAAAAAGAAGACTTAAAAAATAAAAATATGGTGTCCAGAGGAAAGGATATTACATTTAATAAACTTTGATTTGGATGTTTTAAGGCATTGAAGCGTAATTATAATACACTAAAAAGATATATAAACTTATATGATTATAATGTAACACTAAAATAAAATTTAAAGCGTATAAATGATTTATATGATGATTACTTCATTTTTGCATTATGTAGGGAAAAAGGAAATTTCAATCATTGTCCGAGATGAAATTTCCTTTTTATTTTATGTTTTGAAATTTATAAATTATTATCTATTATAGGAAAATATATCTTGTATAAATTATATTTTATTTATGGTAAAATAATGAACTGTTATGACTAATAACTAGAAATACAATAACTAAAGATAAAGAATAAAAAGAGGTAAATTTGTGAAAAGAAGATATATTAAGAAGATTATGATTATGGCTCTTACAGGCAGTACTATTTTAAATTTAAACACAGAATGTGTACAGGCGGTTTGGAAACAAGATTTAAATAATAAATGGAACTGGATTGAAAATGGAATTAAGGCTACAGGCTGGAGGCTTATAAATAGACAATGGTATTATTTTTTCAGTAATGGGGATATGGCTACAGGCTGGCTGAAAGATGGAACCAGATGGTATTATTTAAATTCAGATGGAAAAATGGAAACAGGCTGGAAGCTTATAAATGGAAAATGGTATTATTTTTTTGGTGATGGAAATATGGCTGTAGGTTGGCTGAAAAATGGAATTGACTGGTATTATTTAAATCAAAATGGAGCAATGGTAACAGGATGGTTAAAAGATGGTGAAAAATGGTATTATTTAAATTCTAGCGGCAGAATGGTAACAGGCTGGATTGAGCTAAATGGAAAGAAATATTATTTAGAATCGAGTGGGGCAATGGTTACTGGAAAAGTGAATATAGCTGGAAAGGAATATGTTTTCGGATCAGATGGAGCATTTAATGGATCTGCTTCAGTTATAAATCCTCCAACTTTTGAGAAAGAAGATGCCTCTGGAAATATAAATGAAGAAAAGAAAACAGGTTATGTAGTTACAGATTCCAGTCCATTAAACATGAGAAAAGAACCTTCACAAAGTTCGGCAATAATTGCATCCATTCCTAAAAATAGTAAGGTAATTGTAATCGGGAATAAAATTAATAATTTTTATAAAATTGAGTATAACAATAAAACAGGCTATGCCAGCAGTACATGGATAAGTTTTACTAAACCGTCATCTTCAACAGGAAGCAGTAATGGAAACACTTCACTTGGATCAATAAGAACGACTGGTCCTGAAAAAAATAATAAATACTACTATTCTAATGATAATATATTTTATAAAGCAAAATTATCACCACCATTCACAAGCAGCAGCGGAAGTCCTATTATAGGAAATTGTACATGGTATGCTTACGGAAGAATATGGGAATTGACTGGGCATATACCTTATGATGCTGGCTTTACAGGAAATGCATATGAATGGTGGAATGCAAATATAAGAAGTGGAAAATATAAATACGGAAGCACACCTAAAACAGGTGCACTTGCAGTGTGGAAATCTTCTCTTCCTAATTCAGGTGGATGTGGTCATGTAGCTATTGTTGAAAAAATAGATAATAGTAAAGTATACATATCTGAATCATCTTGGCATGGATCATATTTTAGATATAGGGAGATATATGATAAAAATTATCTGCATGGATATATATATATTGATGAACCTAATTTTTAATAAATTATTTTTAGTTTTCATATAAATAAAATGTTAAGTTACTGTTTTATTTATATAAATATAAAATAATTTATAATACATTAAAGCTGACATATTTCATTAATACAGAAAAATGTCAGCTTTATATTATTTTAAATTATCTATTTTTTAAATAGTTCTTATGAATACTGTTGAAAAAGAATTGTGTAATTTCTTCATCTATAATATTATTTTTATTATTCACATATTTATTCATATCAAGTACTTTGCATGCTGCTTTTTTGATATGAGAATTATTTATGTGTGAATTTAAATCAGAAGCTTTTTTAAAAGATTTTATAGTATCAAAATTGC
Source organism: uncultured Clostridium sp. (assembly GCF_934754915.1). Classification (GTDB taxonomy): domain Bacteria; phylum Bacillota; class Clostridia; order Clostridiales; family Clostridiaceae; genus Clostridium. The sequence continues at coordinate 7,602 of NZ_CAKVKB010000093.1, read as the reverse complement.
AAATGATTTTATTATCTTCTTTGATTAGTGATGTTTTTATATTGTTTTTGTATTTTATATACATATATTTCATATAAATCCTCCCAATTAATATTATATAAACATTAATATCTTATTTTATCTATATGATATTAATGTTTATATAATGTACAATATGTGAAAATAAATATAATTATTTGACGTTTTAAAGGTAACAATATATATGGGATTCATGAATATGTATATGAAGGAGGATTCATTTGATGATTTCCAGATGATATATGGTATATTTAATTATGAATATTATGAAAAAACTGTCATTGAAGGTGGACATTTCGTTTAAATTAGAATTGATGTGTCTTTAAAATTCAAAGATGTTTGTGAAATAAAGGATGAACTTTAAGCAGATAGATAGGATAGGCATTATTGTATTAAAAGCTATATACAAAAATGAAAGGAACAAAAAAATAAATGATGAAGGGTAAAAAATATATTTACTCTTCATCATAATATATTATACATATTTTTCTATAGCTTGTATTACTCCAGATTCCTTGTTGCTTTTTGCAATAAAATTTCCATACTTTTTCATATCTTCATTAGCATTTTCCATAACAAAACTGTAATGAGCCTTTTTAAGCATTTCTACATCATTATAAAAATCACCAAATACCATTGTTTCATCATAAGAAATGTTATAAGCTTCTTGTATTTCAGCAAGGGCTGTACCTTTATTTACATCCTTACCATTTATATCAACCCATAATTGACCAGATACTACAACTTTATTATCGTCTCCAAAAATAGGATTTAAAATTTTATATGAATTTTCTGCTGATCCAGATAAATCTAATATGGCAATTTTGAAAATATTATCATTTACATCATATAAGTTATTAACAATATGTTTTTGAATATAATATTTATCAATTTCCTTAAGGTATTTATCATCACATGGCATATGATACGCACCATTTATTCCGCATAATATTATAACAATATTTTCAATATTTTCACATGCTTTTATAACATTAAATACAACTTCTTTTTTTAATCCATTTATAACAGGTTCTTTATCCTTTAGTACAACATAAGATCCATTATCACAGATATAATCAAGATAATCACTTTCAGGACTGAAATTTTCTCTTAAAGTAGGATATGGTCTGCCACTAGCAGCAACGAATTTAATATCTTTTTCTTTCAATTTTTCAAGTGTCTCAAAAAATTTTTCTGGTAGTTTTCCATTTTCATCAAGAAGAGTTCCATCCATATCTGTAGCTATTAATTTTATCATTTACAGTTCACCTCTCATAAAATTTTAAATTAAATATATGTTGCAATTGACACAATTTATAATGAAACTTTTACAAGATTTCTTTAATTATTAGAACATATATAATATCTTTAATAATAATTATATTATAAAGAGTAATTTAAATCAAGACGAAATAATAAATAATGATAATAAATAATAATAATCTATGATATAATTAAAAGAGTAATATAATGAAAATACAAACCAGTTAATGCATATAAATAACAATATGAGAGGAGTAGAATTAATGTTTCTTGAAGAAAGATATTCTAAAATAATAGAACTTGTGAATAAGAATGGCAGGGTAACAGTAAAAGATCTGGCAAAAGGTTTTGAGGTTAGTGAAGACTGTATAAGAAAAGATTTAAGAGAACTTGAAAATAGAAATGAGCTGAAACGTGTTTATGGTGGTGCAATTATAAATAGAAATCATAATGATATAAGACCAATTGATGAAAGAAAAGAAATAAATAAAGATATAAAAGATAAAATTGCTCAAAATGCATTTAAACTAATAGAAAATGAAGATATAGTATTTCTTGATGTTTCAACAATAAATATTGAAATAGCAAAAGAATTAAATAAAAGCATGAAAAAAGTTACTGTTGTTACAAATATGATAGAAGTTGTAGCTGAACTTAAAAAATCACATAATATAAAAGTAATAATAGTGGGAGGTGAATTTAATACTGATGTGGGCGCTATAATTGGAGCAGCGGCAGACAGATATATAAAAAAATTCACATATGATAAATGTTTTATAGGTGTGTGTGGAATCAATAAGGAAAGTGGATATATAAGTACAATAAATTTAGAAGATGGAAATACCAAAAAGACCATAATAGAATGTTCTAATAAAAGTTATCTTGTTATGGAAGATGAAAAATTCAATTATGATGAATTTTATAAATTTGCAAAAATTACCGATATTACAGGAATCATAACTGAAAATAGTATAGATAGATATACATTATAATAATATGCGAAAATATTTTTTATAATCAATAATGATTATTAATTAAAAGAAAATATTAAATTCTTTTCCAAAAAGCTCTATTATTGAAAATTTTTAATTATACAAAAGAAAAAGAGGTAAAATTGATATGAGAAAAATGAAAACTATGGACGGTAATACAGCTGCCGCTTATATATCATATGCATTTACAGAAGTAGCTGCAATTTATCCTATTACACCATCATCACCAATGGCAGAACATGTTGATGAATGGGCAGCTAAAGGAACAAAAAACATATTTGGGCATCCAGTTAAAGTTGTGGAAATGCAATCAGAAGCAGGAGCAGCAGGAGCAGTTCACGGTTCACTACAAGCAGGTGTTTTAACAACAACTTATACAGCATCACAAGGATTGCTTTTAATGATGCCAAACATGTATAAAATTGCAGGGGAAAGACTTCCTGGTGTTATTCATGTAGCAGCAAGAGCTCTTGCAACTTCATCATTAAATATATTTGGAGATCATCAGGATGTTATGTCTGCACGTTCCACTGGATATGCTATGCTTGCAGAAGGTTCAGTACAAGAAGTTATGGATTTAGCACCTGTTGCACACCTTGCAGCATTAAAGTGCAGAATGCCGTTTATGAACTTTTTTGATGGATTCAGAACTTCTCACGAAATTCAAAAGATTGAAGTTTTAGAATATGATGAATTAGCAACATTAATTGATAGAAATGCCCTTGAAAACTTCAGAAACAATGCTTTAAATCCTAATAATCCTGTAACAAGAGGAACAGCTCAAAATCCTGATATTTATTTCCAGACAAGAGAAGCTGTTAACAAGTTCTATGATGATATTCCAGCAGTTGTTGAAGAATATATGAATGAGATAACTAAATTAACAGGACGAGAATATCACTGTTTTGATTACTATGGAGCGGAAGATGCAGAAAACATTATAATTGCTATGGGTTCAGTTATAGATGTAATTGAAGAAACAGTTGATTACTTAAATGCAAATGGAGAAAAAACAGGTTTAGTTAAAGTAAGACTTTACAGACCATTCTCAATGGAAAAATTATTAAAAGTCATACCTTTATCTGTTAAGAAGATAGCTGTTTTAGATAGAACAAAAGAACCAGGATCAATTGGTGAACCATTATACTTAGATGTATTAAGAACTTATTCTGGCAAAGCTAATGCACCACAAATAATAGGTGGAAGATTTGGTTTAGGGTCAAAAGATCCAACACCATCACATATTGCAGGTGTATTCGAAAATTTAAAGAAAGAAAAACCAAAAAACGGATTTACAGTAGGTATTGTAGATGATGTTACAAATACTTCATTAGATGTAGTTGAAATTGATGCTGCAAAACCAGGTACAACAGCATGTAAATTCTGGGGATTAGGATCAGATGGAACTGTTGGTGCTAATAAAAATGCAATCAAGATAATTGGAGATCATACAGATATGTATGCTCAAGGTTATTTCCATTACGATTCTAAGAAATCAGGGGGTATAACAGTATCACATTTAAGATTCGGAAAAGAGCAGATAAAATCTCCTTACTTAATAGATAAGGCTGATTTCATTGCATGTCATAATCAAGCCTATGTTTATAAATATAATGTACTTGCTGGATTAAAGAAAAATGGTAAATTCCTATTAAATACAATTTGGTCACCAGAAGAAGTAGATGCTAAGCTTCCAGCTGAAATGAAAAGATATATTGCAAAAAATAATATTGAATTTTATACATTAAATGCTGTTAAGATAGCCCAGGAAATAGGTCTTGGCGGAAGAATCAACATGATAATGCAGTCTGCATTCTTTAAAATAGCTAACATAATTCCATTAGAAGATGCTGTTAAATATTTAAAAGATGCTGTAGTTAAATCATACGGCAAAAAAGGTGAAAAAGTTGTAAACATGAACTATGATGCAATAGATACTGGTATAAATTCTATAGTAAAAATAGATGTTCCAGATTTATGGAAGAATGCAGAAGATGAAAAAGATAGTGATAACAATGCTAAAGAAATTCCAGCATTCATCAAAGATATCGTAGTTCCAATGAACAGACAAGAAGGTGACAGCATCCCTGTATCTACATTCTTAAGAGAAGGAATGGATAATGGTACATTTATGCATGGTACTTCAGCTTATGAAAAGAGAGGTATTGCAGTTAATGTTCCAGAATGGGATAAGGATAAATGTATCCAATGTAATCAATGTTCATTTGTATGTCCACATGCTGCAATAAGACCATTCTTGTTAAATGAAGAAGAAACTAAGAATGCACCAGAAAGTGTTAAATTAGTACCAGCTAAAGCATTAAAGAGTGAAGAACCATTAAATTACAGTATAGGAATTACACCGCTTGACTGTACTGGATGTGGAAACTGTGCAGCTGCTTGTCCAGCACCAGGAAAGGCTCTTGTAATGAAACCTCAAAATACTCAAGAAGCTCAGATTGAAGCTTGGGATTATACAATAGAAAAAGTTAAAAACAAGAACCCAATGAATAAGAATACAGTAAAGGGAAGTCAGTTTGAACAGCCATTATTAGAATACAGCGGAGCTTGTGCAGGATGTGGAGAAACTCCATATGCTAAACTTGTTACTCAATTATTTGGTGATAGAATGATGATTGCTAATGCAACTGGATGTTCATCTATCTGGGGAGCATCAGCACCAGCAAGTTCATACACTAAAAATCAAGAAGGACATGGTCCAGCATGGGCTAACAGTTTATTTGAAGATAATGCTGAATTTGGTCTTGGAATGCAGTTTGGTGTTGAAGCTATAAGAGATAGAATTGAAGCTAATGCTAAAAAAGCAATTGAAACAGGAGTTTCAGAAAATACTAAAGCAGTTCTTGAAGACTGGATAGAATATAAAAATTCTGGTGAAGCTACAAGATTAAGAGCTGAAAGGGTTATAGAAGTATTAGAAAATGAAAATAATGAATTCGCTAAAGCTATCTTAGAAGATAAAGATTTCTTAATGAAGAGATCTCAATGGATCTTTGGAGGAGATGGATGGGCTTATGACATTGGATACGGTGGACTTGACCATGTATTAGCATCTGGAGAAAACGTAAATGTATTAGTATTTGATACAGAAATATACTCCAATACTGGTGGTCAATCTTCAAAATCTACTCCAACAGCTGCAATAGCTAAATTTGCTGCAAGTGGTAAGAAAACCAAGAAGAAAGATTTAGGTATGATGGCTATGAGCTATGGATATGTATATGTTGCTCAAATTGCTATGGGTGCTGATAAGAACCAGGCTCTTAAAGCTATAGCGGAGGCTGAAAACTATGATGGACCATCATTAATAATAGCTTATGCACCATGTATAAGCCATGGAATCAAAGTTGGAATGGTTGATACTCAGGCAGTGGAAAAAAGAGTAGTTGAGTGTGGGTACTGGAATCTTTATAGATACAATCCAGCACTAAAGGGAACTAAGAATCCATTTACACTAGATTCTAAAGAACCAAAAGCTGATTTCAGAGAATTCTTAATGAGTGAAGTTAGATATGCTTCTCTTGCTAAAGCATTCCCAGAACAAGCTGAAGAATTGTTTGCTAAGACTGAAACTGATGCTATGGAAAGATTAGCTGTATATAAGAGATTAGCAGCTCAAAAATAAAAAATTAAAAGAATGTGGTTGTAATATCACATTCTTTTAATTTTATATAATATAATTAGAATGTGATAAACTTGATACCATCTTTAATAATATTACAAATTTATATTCGTTAATTTTACTGTGAAAAAATTCGAAAAATGTTGAAAAAATAAAATTTTCATCATATAATTATGTTATATGATAATATATAATAAAAAACATATTTTACCATAAATAGTTTTAATGATTTTTATTGTTTATAAATGGTATATATTGGTTCGATGAGGGGGATTTAAGTATGAAGGATATAAAAATTTTAATTGTAGATGATTCACCATTTCAAATTGCACTACTAAGTGATGCGTTAGAAGAAAAAGGATTCGAAGTTGTTGGACAAGCTACTTGTTTGGAAGAAGTTAAAAGCGAAATGAAAAAATGTAAACCTGATCTTGTTACAATGGATATAACAATTCCAGGAACTGATGGATTTGAATGTACTAAAATAATTCATGAAATAGATCCTAATATAAAAGTTATCATTGTAAGTTCTATGATGGATGAAGAACTTATATTAAAAGCTAAAAAGCTTGGAATAAGTGGATACATTCAAAAACCAGTAGATAATGAAGAATTAATTCTTCTTATAAACAGAGTAATGGCTGATGAAGATTTATTTACTGAATTAAAAAATCTTTATGTGGATGTTTATAAAGAAGCGTGCCTTAATGTGTTTAATCGTCTTACAAAAACCATTCCTGAATTTACAAATGATACATTTGTAAGTGAGGAAAAAGTAAGTGCAGGAATATCGATTGTAATGGGTATTATAGGAAAGTATAGTGGAAGACTTATTATGGATATGTCTTATGAAACAGCAGCAAACTTGGCAAAGACCCTTCTTAAAAGAGAACCAAAAAATAACGATGAAATATTAAATGTTATTTCTGAAGTGACAAATATGTTTGCTGGAAATGGATGTTCAATATTAAATAAGAAAAATAAAATTTTTGGATTAAGAGTAGCACCGCCTACAACAATCCATGGAGATTCGGTAAATATTTCCAAAGCAGAACTTGAATGTGATTTTGGGACTGATATAAAGAGTCAGTTTGGAGATATTTCCTTAAATATAGGTTTTAAAAGAGGTGAAAGTGAATGGATGTCAAACATATAAATCCAGTTATAGAATCAGTTACAACTATCATGCCTCAATTAGGTTTTGCTCAAGTTTCTAAAAAAGGAATAAGTCTTAAAGGCAAAAATATAAAAAGTCCTGGAGTTGTAATAGTAATAGGACTTATAGGGGATGTTAAAGGAAACATAATATATGGATTATCTATAGATGATGCAAAAAAAGTTGCATCACAGATGATGATGGGCATGCCAGTTGATGATTTTAATGAAATGGCGCAAAGTGCTATCTCTGAACTTGTTAATATGCTTACAGCTAATGTTGCTACAAACTATTCGAAAAATGGAATAAATGTTGATATATCTACCCCAACTCTTGTTCAAGGAGAATTTATAGCAAATGCAAGCACTGATAAAGTTATTTGTATAGAAATGAATGTAAATGAAATTGATCTCCAAGTTAATATTTCTTTAAATTGATACATAATAAATTGTTGAATTTGAGAAAATTTAAATATATTTCTATTAATACCATAGTTAACCTGGAATATAATAAATGACAAAGAAGACTTG
>NZ_CAKVKB010000092.1 GCF_934754915.1 uncultured Clostridium sp. | reverse complement strand
CTCCTATTGAGTAATATTTCACAACTTATCACCTCAATAAGATTATATCATAAATACAAATATATTTTTATAGATTTATATAGATTATTTTTAACTGTTAAAAGCCTCCATTAAAAAACTCATACTTGCTAATTCCTATACTCTATATTTATAATTTTAATATACAGCATTCAAATTATCCAATCGAATATTCTTATATATGATTCAATTTTTTTATTGCTTTAATAAAAGGAGGATATTTTTATGAATTTCAAACAAATTGATTGTGCTATAGAACTATCAGAACTTTAAATTTTAGAAAAGCATCTGAAAATTTATTCATAAGTCAACCATCATTAACCTATCAGATTCAAACATTAGAAGAAGAACTAGGCTTTACCTTATTCTACCGTTCTGCAAAAGGAGCTGAATTAACACCTGCTGGAGAACAATTCTGCAGTGATTTAATTGATATAAAAGATGACATGAAAAATGCCATTGAACGAGGGAAAAATTTCAGCAATAAATATACAGATTCTTTGTCTATATCTGTCCCTCTTCGAAGTGCAATTTATTTTCTTCCTCATATTATGAAACAATTCAAAAATGAATTTCCGCATACATCATTAAATATTAAATACATATATGGAAATAATAGAGTTAATAGTTTTCTCCGTGGTAACGAACAAATTATATTTGGTCTAAAAACACAAATGGAATGTATTCCTCAGATTAACTTGCACAAATTATTTGACAGTCACATATATCTTGTTTCACAAAAGGAAGATCCATTAGCATCACTTGAAATTATTACACCAGAAGATTTAAAAGATCGCACTATTATGATAGGTGGAGGATCTCCTCCAGAACTTCAAAAAGTACAGAAATTTATTATTAATTCTGTTCATGTAAATACTTTTAATAGTGCTGACCATATGACAACTTTGACAAATATTGCAGCAGGAAATGGAATATGCCTTGTACCAGGGTTTTGCAATAACCATTTAGATGAATTTGCCTGGACTCCAGTTTCTTTTGATATACCAATTGAATGTGTTTTGGCCACACATAAAGAAGATAACAGAGAAAGTGCAAAAAAATTTATTCAAATTGCTCAAAAATACTATAAAACAACTACAATTCAACTATAAAAAATTAAAACAAACCAAATACTGCTATATAAATTATCTCTATAAAAAATAATGCAGAAGTATTTTAACTATTCTTCTGCATTATTGCTATTCTTTTTATATCCATCTCTCTATTAAGTATTAACAAATACACCTATCATTTAATATATATATACTTCCAATAACTCATCTCTGTATTTAAAATATCTTCCCATCATAAACTTTTACTATTTAATACTTTCTATAACTTTTAATAACTCATTTCTATCAATTCCATCAGAAATACTTATAGAATATACTATTCCATCTTTTATCCAGCCAGCTACAAAAATAAGTTCATTATTTCCTTTAACATTTACTTCTAAATTGTTACACTTAATTACTCTTTCTTTCTCATATATATTGTAATCTCCACTTATATCAGTATATGAATCTGCCTTTTCCATTCTTAAAAGAATTTCTTTATCAGCATTTTTATTATATGAAATCTGTAATAATTTATTTGAAATTACACTTATGTAATCAATAGTATAATCGGAAGGAATATAAGAAGGTACTTCACCTTTAAATTTAACAGCACTTTCAGCTTCTTCTAAAGTTTTATATTCTACTATAGGATTTGGAATCTGAAATATAACATCTTGTCCAAAATCCCACTTTCCTGAAATATCAACTTTATATCCATCAGGAGTAATTGTATCTGATGCCATAACTCCATTGTCATAGAGAAAATACCAATTATCTTTATCCTTTATCCATCCTGTTTTTATCTCACCATCTTCAGCCATATAATACCATTGATTATTTATCTTATTCCATCCTGTTGCAATCAAACCATTTAAAACATATATTTGCTTACCATCATCTGTGAAACATTTAAAACTGCCTACTGCTTTTGTATCATTAAATAATACGTTATAAAATTGGATAGGAACATATATTTCATTATCCAATATCATTGGAGTAATACCTAATGATTGTGGTGCACTCATTCCAATATACTTACTGCTTGTGTAAAAATATGAATCATGTCCAATTGAAATTATACTTCTAATTTCATCATTTTCAATTTCCACACCATCTTTTCCTTGTGTAATTTTAAATCCTAAACCTTCTGCTGTAGATTCTAATGGAATCATAATATGTTTATTTATTATTTTTATCTCTGAACTTTTTATAGGAATTTCTTTTCCATTTATAATGACTATACTATTTTTTTCTTCTTTTTTATTTGAATCTTCTTTTCCTGACATATTAGAACTTATCAAAATCGGATTTGAAGAAGAAACATCCTCACTAGATGTTACATCAATTGCAAAAGCTTGATGTGTTAAACCTGCTGTAGTTAAAATTCCTAATAAAGTAGCTATTATCTTTTTCATATTTTTCTCTCCTTACTCATATTTATTCTCAGTTCTGGCCATCAACTGCTTTCACTATAAATACAACTAAGATCAAGAAAGTGTTGCATCGAATTTATTTTTATTTTATAAAAAACTTACTTAAATAACATTATTTCTTTTTAAATTCCAATAAGCAAATACACTGACTAAAATATATCCTATAACAGAAATAATTGATGATTCTATTCTAAAATCTCCTCCTGTAATCATAAAAGATTTTGAATTTAATACATATGAATATTCTTTAAAATTACTTGAACAGTAGATACTATGTCGTTACAAGTTACTATTGATTTTTATTAATCGCCAATCTTTTTATAATACATATACCTATAAGATCAGCTAAAAACCATCCTATTGGTATTGAACACCATATTCCATTCACATTAATGAAAGGTATTGAAGAAAGTATATATGCCAATATCACTCTTGTCCCAAGTGAAATAATAGTAAGCAGAAGTGATACTGATGGTTTATTTATTCCTCTGAAATATCCATAAAGCAAAAATAATATTCCAATCAACACATAAAATATACCTTCAATTCTTAAATATGTAACACCTATTTTTATAATCATTCCTTCTTCTGCATTAACAAATACCTTCATGAGTTGATTTGCACATACACATACAATAATTGAGATAATAGAACAAAAAATTGCTGAAGTCCTCATAGCTGTTTTTGTTCCTTTTTTTATTCTGTCGTTTTGTCCTGCGCCATAATTTTGAGATACATAAATTGAATAAGCATTTCCAAATTCCTGTGCGGGCATATATGCAAATGTATCAACTTTAACACCTGCGGCAAATGCTGTCATTACATCTGTTCCAAAACTATTTACTAGTCCCTGAACCATAAGAATTCCAAAATTCATAACTGACTGTTGAACTGAAGATGTAATAGAAAGATTCAGTATTTCTTTATATGGTTTATTTCCAGATAAAAATCCTTTTATTGAAAAACGAAATTGAGATTCTTTTATCCATGTATAAATACAAAGACCTATTCCTGATATAGCTTGTGATATAACAGTTGCTATTGCTGCACCTCTCAACTCCCATTTAAAAATCAAAACAAAAATCAAATCAAGTCCAATATTAAGTACAGATGTTGCTCCTAAAAAATAAAGTGGAACTACTGAATTTCCTACTGCACGCAGTGCAAATGCACAATAATTATATAAAAAAATGAATATGATACCTAAAAATACTATAGATGTATATTGATACATCAAATCATAAATTTCATTAGGAATCTGAAGTATTCTCAAAATAGGATTAATAAATATCTGTACAATAATCCAAATAAAAACAGATATCACACCTATTAATGCAAATGCAGTCTGTGTACATTCTTTTAATTTCTGATTTTCTCTTCTTCCCATATAATATGAAAAAACAGAACCACTTCCCATACAAAGTCCTATTATAACTGATGTAATAAATGTCATTAATGAATACGCTGAACCAACCGCTGCTAGTGAATCTGCGCCAACAAACTTTCCAACTATAACTGTATCTGCAATATTATACAATTGCTGAAGCAGATTTCCTAAAATCATAGGCAGTGCAAATAAAAGTAATCCTTTATTTATATTCCCATTTAATAAATCAATTTTTAATGTTTCTTTCTTCATCTTTTACATCTCTGCTCTCTTTTCAATTTTTCTATAATTTTCTTACTAAATAAGAGTAAATTGTTTTTCTTTATTATATTTAATCATTTTAATATCCTTCTTCATATCTTTATCGATGATAATCACATTTCTGACATTGAACCATTGTATTTTCATTATCATCTTTATAAAAAATTCCTGCCCATCTGCATATACTCTGCAAAATAGGAATAACAGATTGACCTTTTTCAGTTAAGCAATATTCTACTCTAGGTGGTATTTCATCATATGATCTTCTTAAAACCAGATTATTTTTAATTAATATCTTTAAAGTAGAAGCAAGTACTGCATCTGTAATATTACCCATTTCTTTTCGAAGCTCACTATAACGAAGTACTCCTTTTGAAGACAATACACATATTATTCTCGAATTCCATCGTCCTCCAAATATCTCTAATCCCTATTCTAATGGACATCTAATATCTTTTTCTATCTTCCTTTGATACATACCCCTCCAATAATATTGAATTCACATCAGCCAACTCCAAACCATTATTATATGGCAAAAAATAAATTAACTGTAATTCAACTCCTATATTTATTGGTAATTATACAGTAGCTACTATCTAGTTACAAGTTACTATTAAATTTATTAGCAGCTTATAAATTTCTTTATATCTTAACATGTATAAGTAATTTTTATATTATTAATACATCAAATTAATGGAGGTAAGTATAGATATGAACAAAAATGTAATTAAAATCTTAAAAGAAAATGTATGGTATTTAGCAACTTATTCTAATGAACCAAATGCTATTCCAGTTGCATTTAAAGACATTACTGAAGATGGTAAATTAATTGTAGGAGATGTATTCTTAAAAACCACTTTAACTAATATTGAAACTAATGGAAAAATTGCAGTTTCAGTTTGTGATGAGAAAACTATGGAGGGGTATCAAATTAAAGGTACTGCAAAATATATAACAGAAGGTGACATTGTTGATACATTTAAAGAAATGGTTGAAAACATGTTTAATGGCAAAGCTACTGCAAAAGGTGCTTTGATTATAACTCCTCAAAAAATAATTGTCACTACACCTAATGAAGATAATAAAAAAGAAATATAAAAAACATAAATTCTCACAAAAAATTTTATGCTAAAGCATTTCTCAAATTTCTAAAGAAATACTTTAGCATAATAAAGCTGAAAATATGATTATTATATTAACATTTCACTCACATCTCTTCTTTTATTTCTGATTTCTTAATGCAAAATATAGGTATACATAACAAAATAACTGTAATACATGACATTACCAGAAAAGTCACATTCAACCCATGAATCTGTGCATTTACACCAAAATTTTCAACAGAGTGTTCTGCAACAATTGTCATTATTGCAACAAAAACTGAAGAACCTATTGCCCCAGCTATTGTTCTAAGTGATGTAAGAATTGCTGTTCCATAAGCCGTATCTTGAATTTTAATTCCACTAAGTCCCCAAGTTACCAATGGCATCATCAAGCATCCTATAGAAATACATCTTATTGCATTTAAAATTGCAACGATTATTATAGACATGTTTAATGATATAAATACCATACCAATATTACTTATAAGCATGAATATTGCACCTGATATAAATAATTTTTTCATTCCAATTTTATCATATATCTTTCCAGCAAAAGGACTTACTATAGCCATTAAAAGAGACCCTGGAAGAGTTACTATTCCAGATATTGTTGCCGACATACCTTTAATAGTTTGTACATATAAAGGTATTATAATAGAAGATCCCATCATTACAAGATATAACAACATGCTTCCTATTACACTAAGCATATATTCTTTATTCTTTAATATTCTTAATTCAAGAAAAGGTAAATCCATATGTAATTGTCTATATACAAACATAATCATTGTTGAAATTCCTAACAAAACAGGTATTAAAATATTCACACTAAAAACAGAATAATTTCCTATATTCCCTATTCCTAATATAATACCAGTATATGCAAAAGCACTTAACACAAATGATATCACATCAAATTTTTGTTTTACAGTATCAAGAACATCATCGAAAATATAAACTGCCAATAGAAATGAAAATGCCATTATAATCAATGCAACTGCAAATATCATTCTCCATCCAATATGATCTACAATAATTCCTGCAATTGTCGGTGCTATAACAGGAGCTGCTCCTACAGAAAGCCCATATAGTCCCATAACAGAACCTGATTCTTCTTTTGGATATATACTAAGAATAATTACTTGCGCCATAGATGTTAAAATTCCATTTCCAGCTGCCTGAAAAATCCTTGCAGCCATTAGAGTCATAAAATTTGTTGAAAAAATAGCAATAATCAATCCAAACATAAAACACCCAATTGCTGATAAATATAATTTTTTTGTTTTAAATCTTCTTATAAAAAATGCAGTAGCAGGCATCATTATTCCCATTGCAAGTGAATATCCACTTGTAAGCCACTGCCCCATAGTTGCACTTATATTAAAATCTTTCAAAATAGGTGGTAATGATGTTGTAAGCGATGTGGCAAGCATTGATGTAGCAATACATGTAACCAATATATTAAAAAATATTAGTTTTCTTTTTCGTTTATCAATTATCATCTGATTTTTCATTCCCTTCAAATTCATCAAGTTTAAAATTTTGCATATTTAAAATTTTGCATAAATAAAAGCTTTTATTACCTTAACATTTGTAACTTTATTAAAAGTATATTATAATAATTTTATTTTCACCATTACAAAACTTTCAAATATGTAAAGATAAAGGAACAATAATGAATAAAAGTAATAATAAAAGATATCAATTAACAGATATGAAAATTGAAAATGCACTTCTAAAGCTTCTTAAAGACAGGGATTTTAATTCTATTTACATTAATGATATATGCAGAGAAGCTAATATTTCTCGAACAGCTTTTTATTCTCACTACGATGATATAAATGATTTGATTTTAAAAATCCAAAATAAATATCATTCTCATATTATTAATATCCTTATAAAAGATAGATCTTCATTAAAGAATACTTTTACTAGGTATTTTTATTATTTAAAGGAACATGCTGATTTTTATAAAGCTTTTTTTAACAGCCCTGAAAATAGACTAATTACAAATCAGACTTATGATGTAATATTTAATCTATATCCTGAATTAGTACATATACCAAATAAAACTGAACGAGAAATTAAATATCATATGCTTTTTATAGGAGCCGGAATAAAGTCTATTGCTCATAAATGGATTCTTGATGGGTGCATAGAAACACCAGAACAGATGAGTGATATACTGCTTCATGAATATACTCCATAAAAATACAGGCAGGAAATTATTTAAAATTTCCTGCCTGTATTTTGTGATTTTTTCTGAAGTGCTTACAGTAATTACCATCTAATTAATTATAACCAATTCAAAAGACAATAGGTAGATTTTGTTTTACACAAATATACCTACTGTCCCAATATTTATATATTTAACATAACTACTGCCATTTATTAATTTGCAAGCAAAACAGCTTTGACATCTTAAAAATCTCTAAATTACAATTTTAAATATTCTTCTGCTGATACAACTTCTGCAAACATACCTTTTAATGATGCCATAATACTATTGTGAACAGTTTCTGCTTTAATTTTTTCACCATCCCATTCTAAATCTTTTGTTGTACACGCATCATGTATAACCATTACCTTATAATCATAATTTTGTGCTGCTCTTGTTGTTGTATCAATACACATATGACTCATCATTCCAACAATTACAAGACTATCTGCATTAATTTTCTTAAGTTCTTCATATAAATTTGTTTTTAAAAATGCATTAGGATAATTTTTTGAAATTATTATTTCCCCATCTTTAGGTTTTACAGCTTCATTAAAATCAAGTAAATAATCACCATTATCTCTTCCATTTACATTAAACATATGTTTTACATGAATTATTGGCTTATTTTCATTTCTGAATTTGTTTAAAATTTGAGCTGCCTTTTCTGCTGCTTTTTCTGGTTCATGTAATTTATAGTTTCCCTCTGTAAAATACATATGTAAATTACCCACTTTTTTGTGGGTATAATAATCTATCTATTGTTACGTTGATTTAAATAATTAGATATACTTTCTGAATTTATTCCTTTTTTTCTAAGCTCGTCTTCCTTTCCATTTTCAATCATATATTCTATTCCAATACCTTGCATTATTTCAAAAGCTTTTAACAGCTTAATCCCTTTATCTTCTGTAAGAAAATACTCAACATGAAGTGGATACCCTTTAGATTTTACCTTATCAATAATTTTAAATTCCTGAAGTTCTTTCAATTGTTCAAGAAGCATTTTTTGTGTAATTCCATTAATTCCTTTTTCAAGTTCTGCTAAAGATTTTGAACCTTTTTTTAGTTGAAATATTATTATAGGCTTCCACTTTCCTTTAACTATATCATGAATTATTTCAACAGGACATGTATAATCTTTTCTTATCTTCATTACTTTCACCACCAATCATATTTGTATATGATTATACCATGTTATAGTATTATTTATTTGGTTGGTCAATTTAAACTGAAAAAATAGATTAAAAGTATTCAGCAATTATAGTCACGAATTTTATTGTTTTATAATAGTATTTTTCAACTCAAATGTTATTACTTTACTACTTACTGTATACATAAAATCAAGGTTATTCTTATCTGCAAGTTCTTTACATAAATATAATCCAAGTCCTGAACTTGTAATACAATTTTCCAGATTATCATCAAACTTATTATATTTCACAAATGGATCAAAAAGATTTTTTAAAACATCCTCAGGTATTTCAGTTATTTTATTACTTATGTTAAAAAAAAATTTATCCTTGTCTCCATTAAGTTCTATAAGTATTTTATTGCCAGCTGAATACTTTAAGGCATTATCAATTAAATTGAGAATTATATGCTCTACATCATCTTTTATAGCTTTTATCCTAATTTCTTTCATATCTATAACAAATTTTTTATTTAATCTTTCTGCTCTATCTATAAGTCTTTCACATATTTCATTTATCATCTGCTTCAAATCAAACTCAACTGCAATTTCTTTTTTTCTTACCCCACATCTCGATATTTCAAGTAATTTTTGAATCAAATCTCTGAGTTTACAACATTCCATTAACATTCTATTTATAGCCCTATTTTTAAATTCTACATTCATATTATTTATATCTTCTTCATCTAATATCTGAAGATATCCATATATTGATGTTATTGGTGTCTTTAGTTCATGAGTAGCATTATTAAAAAACTCTTTTGAAGCTGCTTCAAGCTTTTTCTTATCCACTATCATTTGATTAAATGCATCTGTAACTTGCCCAATCTCATCCTTTGAAGAAATCTCTATTTTTTCAGGTTCTTTTCCTTCTCCATATTTATTCATTTCTTTTATTAATATTTTTAATGGGCGTATTATTCTATTTACAAAGTAATTTAGTATAATGGTAATTGCTGCAAGAAGTATTGACTGTACTCCAATAATATTTGCCATTGTTTTCTTTATGTTACTGTAATACAAATCATAATTTTTTTGAATAATAAGACTGCTGTCATAATCACCATTAAAATAAATAGGATATACATATGTAGATATTAGTCCATTTCTATTGTTAAACCGTATTAGAGCTCCTTTTGATGCTGAATCTTTCAGTATATTTTCTATACTGTCTGATTTTAACATATTCCCGCCATCACAAATTACATTTCCTTCATTATCATATAATCCCACATAACATTCATAATTACTGTTTACTTCATATATAGTTTTACTTCTTACTTTTTCTGAATCCTCAATTACAATATCACCATACTTTAATGTACTTGTTGTAAAATTCTTAATTCCTTCCATATCACTTTTTATATTTGCTTTAAGCTGATTATAAAAAGTATCGTATACCAAAATGCTTATTCCAAAATTTACTCCTAAAAGTGCTATAATAACTACTGTCATTATTTTCCCTTTTAATGTTTTAAGCACATTATCCACACTCCTTACTTAAAACATGTTATTTAAAAACATACCCCACTCCAAAAACAGTCTCTATAACTGAATTTTCTTTATCTTCTCCAAGATGTGCCCTAAGTCTTCTTATATGTACATCAACAGTTCTGGTATCACCATAATCATCATACCCCCATACTTTATTTAAAAGCTGCTGCCTAGTAAAAACATGCCCTTTATTTTTATATAAAAAGCTCAGTAATTCAAATTCCTTTCGCTTCAAAATAATTTCACGGCCATCTTTTTTTACTATTCTGTTATCCAAATTTATTTCTATGCCTTTTACAGCCACTTCTTTCTTTTCTTCTGTAATATCTAAATCTATATTATTTGAAAGTGACTTATCAGCTCTTCTGAAAACAGCATTTATTCTCGCTATAACTTCTCTTATTTCAAAAGGCTTTGTAATATAATCATCAGCACCTATTTCCATCCCTAAAATTTTATCAATTACATCATCCCTTGCTGTAAGCATTATTACAAAACTTTTAGGACTCATTTTTTTACATAATTCAAATCCATTTATATCTGGAAGCATTACATCCAGTAAAACAAGCTGAGGCTTAAATTCCTCCATTAATTTTAAAGCATTTTCTCCATCATAAGCACCTTTTACATCAAAATTCTCCTTTGATAATGCAAATTTTAATGTATCATTTATTGAAAATTCATCTTCAACAACTAATATCCTTTTCTTTAACATTTAATCTCACCCCTATTTGACGACAACCTGCTAAAAATTACTTTTCTTTTTTCTCATTTTTTTCTTCACTATTTTTATTTTCTTTTTCTTCATTGGTGTTTTCTTTATTATCTTCATCAACATCCTTGTCCTTATCATATGCATCAGCATTATTATTTCCTAAATTTTTCCTATTTTCTTCTCTGTCTGAATTATTAGAATTGACTTTTTCCTTTTTTTCTTCGTCATAATACCCACTAGAATTTTCTTCTAAATTATCATCAGGAACAGTTAAAAGTCCATCCTCTCCTAAATAGTATTCATTTCCATCTTCAATGACAAGGCTGTTTTTCTGCATAACTCCATCAGTATAAAAATAATACCATCCTTTTTGAGTTTTTACCCAACCAGTTACTTTTTTATCTCTATTATCATAATAATACCAGTCACCATTAGCTCTTTTCCATGATGGACTTGTCTCCCTATAATCTGGTTCTTCATTTTTTACAGGCGCTGAAACTGTCTGTTTAGGTTCAATTTTACTGTAATTTTCTTCATTTTCTTTTTTCTTTTCATTATTATCATTTTCACCAGTTTTGTTTTCAACAGTTCTGTTTTCATTGTATTTATCAATGTTCTTAAAAGCATTATTCAAAGTCACTTTTTCTTCAATATTCCATGAATTTTCTCCATTATTTTGTTGAAAATATGTAATAAGATCGTATACTCTATATACATTTTTTATTTTATTATTACTGTTGTCATACAGCTGTTCATGAATAAGAACATTATCAGTATCAATCATATTAATTGATATGCTGCTATCCTGGCCATAAATTTTAGGCACCTGCATAAGCATTTCAAAACCAGTATTCTGAAATTTTGCAAAATAAATTTTATCATTATTGCTTTCATTTTTCTTTAAAATCACATACTGACTATACAGCTTATCATATGCACATAAGTTTATACTCTGTATTTTTTCCAAATATCCACTCTTTAAATTAAATTGTTCTAAAGAATATTCATTGTTATTTTCAATTTTCTTGGAAGATAAAAATATTTGTCCATCAAATCCGTATGCATACTTATAATCATAATTATCATTTATATCTTCTATTTTCTCTTTTTGCAATAATGTAAATTCATTTTCTTCCTGTACAATTTCATATATTACATTATTGGAACATATAGCATAAAACTTATTGGTTTCAGAATCAAAAAAAATATTACAGATTTCATTAGATTTTTCCATTTGATATTTATAATTACTATTATCCTCTATATTGTATAATACATATTCTTTCTTATCATCAATATCTCTTGAAAATACGACATATTTATCATTACCACTAACAGCACAGCATACATCATACTTTAAATCTGAAAACAATACATGATTCTCATCTTCTGAAAGATCAAAGTATTTATCTTGTGAAAAAATTTTATCACCAATAACATATAGATTTCCTTTTGAATATTCATCTGGAAGCTTTATTCCTGAATCCTTTAAACTTCCATCTTTATTTAAAATGTAAATATTACAATCATAAATCTTATCTTTATCATTATAATTTAAAACATATATTTTCCCTGATTTATATCCTATTGGAATCTGAACATAATCATTTTGTGATTCACTATCAATTCTTAAAATACATTTAACATCATTCATACTGACATCAGAATTCAATACTTCACTTTCTTCTCTTGTTCTATAAATATAACAACTTGCACCTGTTATGATAATTATGAGTAATGCCAATAACACTAAAATATTATTAAATATTTTTTTCATTAATTGTTATCTCCTATATAGCTTGTTCAGCACTTATTATATTATTGCCAAATTAAAATCACATTTAAATTTACTATTTCCATTTATATAGAAATTACCTATATCTTACACATCACAGTATAATATTAACTTTTTTCATTTCTTTTTACAATGATGAATTTAAACCTATTTAATTTCTAGTTAATATAAAAAAGATAATAATATTTTTAAAATTAAAATAAGCCCAATAACTGTAAAATAGCCATTGGGCAAATATTTAATATAAATTATTCAAGTATTCAAATAATCATGATATCTAATTTCATATTTTTTATTTATAGAATTCTTTTATATCATATTATATTATTATCTAATCCATGCTCCGTTTTGATCTAAAATATATTTCTGGCCATTATCAATAATAGATATATTCTTTTGAACTATTCCATCACTATTACAGAAATACCACCAATCACCTTTCATAATCCAGCCTGTCTTTTTATTTCCTTGTAAATCTATGCAGTATGTTTTTCCATCCTTTTCAATAAACTTAAACTCTGGCTCTTCTTCTTCTTTAAATTCTGGTTCCTCACGGTTAACTAAAGCACCATCAGAATTTAATTGACACTCATTACCACATTCGTCTTTTATAGTAGTATTCTTATCCATATTGCCGTTTTCATCAAAATGATACCAGTATTGA
The DNA here is from genome assembly GCF_934754915.1 of uncultured Clostridium sp. Classification (GTDB taxonomy): domain Bacteria; phylum Bacillota; class Clostridia; order Clostridiales; family Clostridiaceae; genus Clostridium. Next base: position 89 of record NZ_CAKVKB010000092.1, on the reverse strand, counting down.
TTTATCTCCATCCATTCATTTTTTATAATATTTTCTTCTGAATATTTCACAAGGTTATCACAATAATGCCAATTTCCATCTACTTTCTT
>NZ_CAKVKB010000091.1 GCF_934754915.1 uncultured Clostridium sp. | reverse complement strand
AAAGAAAGTGTAGCAGGTTCAACAATTACATCTAAAGAATCATTTACTGATGATAAATATACTGCAGATTTTGCAATAAATTTATCAGTGAAAGAATTAGGAAATGTTTCAGTAACTGCTAATGGATCAAGCGCTAAGAGTGAAGTTAAGGAAGTTGCAATTCCATCAAATTCAGTAAAGCTTACTCAGGAACAATTAATGAATATATTAACTCCAGCAGAAAATCAACAAACTGCTCAAAATACTGCAGCTTAAATATAAAATGAATTTTTAATACTTTATGTCTCCCTGTAGAAAATACTATGTATTTTCTACAGGGAGTTTTTTGTTGTACAGAAAATTATGAAATACAGATTTTTTAATTAAAATGTTTGAACATGTTGTATTGAACACTGAAAGGTGTTAATATAAACTTGTTCAAAAAATGAACTTAAAATGTAACAGAAAGGAAAGTTATATGAAAAGAGTGAAAACAGCTGTTATATTAGCAGCTGGAATGGGAACAAGATTATATGATGTTACAAATGATTTGATACCTAAGGGGTTTCTTGAGCTAAATGGAAAAACTCTTATTGAAAGGTCTATAGAAAAACTTAGAAGTATAGGAATAGAAAAGATATATATAGTTACTGGTCATTTAAATGAATTTTATGATGAACTGAGCAAAAAATATAATTTCATTGAAACAAGAAGGAACAGACGTTATAGAACAACAGGAAGCATGACTTCATTATCTGTATTGGAAAAAGAATTAGATGAAGATTTTCTCTTATTGGAAAGTGATATTGTTTATGAAGTTTATGGACTTATTAAAACAGCAGCGTTTGATAACGATGACTGTGTTTTACTGAGTGGCAGGACTAATTCTGGAGATGAATGTTATGTTGAGGTAAAAGATAACAATCTTTATAAAATATCAAAAGATAAAAATGAAATTAATGAAGTATATGGAGAGTTGGTTGGGATATCAAAAATTTCACTGGATTTGTATAAAGATATGATTAAAGCATATAGAAATTTTATTGATGAAGAAAAATTCAGCACTGAAAATGATAATGGAGATATTAAAGTAACAGCAAAATACGACTATGAAAATGCAATTTTTGATGCAGCTCAGAATAGAAAAGTAGGTTATCTTAAAATTAACGATCTTATGTGGGGAGAAATTGATAATAAAGAACAATTAGAACGGGTAAGAGAAATTGTTCTTCCAAAATTAGAATCAATGAATGTATAGAATTTAGGAGGAGGAGAAAAGGATGAAAAAAGTATATATGGCAATGAGTGCGGATATAATTCATCAAGGACATTTAAACATAATAAATAAAGCAAGAAAATTGGGAGATATAATTATTGGTCTTCATACTGATGATGTTATAAGAGGATATTGGAGGAATCCAATAATGAAATATGATGAAAGAAAAGAAGTAGTTGAAAATATTAAGGGAGTAATAGAAGTTATACCACAGAATACCCTTGATCAGGTTGAAAATATATTAAAGATAAAACCAGACTATGTAGTTCATGGAGATGACTGGAAGGAAGGACAGCAGAAAGAAATAAGAGAAAATGTGATCAAGGCATTGAATGAATATGGTGGAGAACTCATAGAATTTCCATATACAGAGGGAGTATCCATATCAAAATTAGATGAAAAAATTATGGAAATAGGTACAACACCTCAGATGAGAATGAAAAGTCTTAAAGAATTGATATATTCTAAAAGCCCTGTAAGGATATTAGAGGCTCATAATGGTCTTACAGGATTAATTGTAGAAAAAACTAAGATTGAAAAGGATGGCAGAATAAGAGAATTTGATGGAATGTGGATAAGTTCATTATGTGATTCAACTGCAAAAGGAAAACCAGATATAGAACTTGTAGACCTTACATCAAGACTTAATACAATAAATGATATTTTAGAAGTTACAACAAAACCTATAATAGTTGATGGAGATACAGGTGGACAAATAGAACATTTTGTTTATACAGTAAAGACTTTAGAAAGACTTGGAGTATCAGCCATCATTATTGAGGATAAGACTGGACTTAAAAAGAATTCTCTCTTTGGAACAGAGGTAAAGCAGACACAAGATTCTATAGAACATTTCTGTGACAAAATAAGAGCAGGAAGAGAAGCAAGAGTGACAAGTGATTTTATGATTATTTCAAGAATAGAAAGCCTTATTGCAAAAGCTGGTATGGAAGATGCAATGAAGAGGGCAAAAGCTTATATTGAAGCAGGAGCTGATGGAATAATGATTCACAGTAAAGAAAAGGATGGAGCAGAAATAATAGAGTTCTGTAAGAGATATTCTCAGTTAGAAAACAGAGTTCCTTTAATTGTAGTGCCAACATCATATAATTTTATGAGAGAAGCACAGCTTGTAGAGCTTGGGGTTAATGTGATTATTTATGCAAATCATCTTATAAGAAGTGCTTATCCTGCAATGGTAAATACTGCAAAAAGTATATTAGAAAATGAAAGATCAAAAGAAGCATCAGAAAATTGTATGCCAATAAAAGAAATCTTGACTTTGATTCCTGGTGGAAAGTAATATATTTCAATTGACAATGAAGGATAAAATTTTTTAAAGATTTCTTTAATTGTTGATATTTCATGATTACAATTTCATATGGGTTACACCTATAGTATACATACTTATTTTGCATTATATTATATGTTAAATTATTTTTGATTTTTATACGAATATAAAAAATTCTCAATTATATGGTTTTATTATAAAAACATATATGATAGAGGATCTAGCAATACTTTTTAAGGAAAATATGTATGTATGTTTAAGTAAAATGTGTAGATTTAAGGAGATATAAAAAATTAATTATGGTTGATGTTAAGAATTTTTATAACAGTCTTAAAAATAATGAAATAGAATTTTTTACAGGAGTGCCTGATTCATTATTAAAGTCATTTTGTGCTTATATTAAGGATAACGAAAATAGTGATAAAAATATAATTGCAGCCAATGAAGGAAATGCAATAGGAATAGCAAGTGGATACTATCTTGCTACAAATAAAATAGGGCTTGTATATATGCAGAACTCAGGTATTGGAAATGCAGTAAATCCTCTTGCATCTCTTAATGATAAACTTGTATATAATATTCCAGTATTTATTTTAGTTGGATGGAGAGGAGAGCCAGGTAAAAAAGATGAACCACAACATAAAAAACAAGGATTGATTACATTAGAAACTTTGGAATTATTGGGTATAAAATATGCAGTAATTGATGAAAATACATCAGATAAAGAAGCTGACGAAATGATAAAAAATGCATGTGAATATATGAAGGAAACTGGAAGTCCTTACAGCATAGTTGTTAAAAAAGGTGCTTTTTCACAATATGAATTGAAAAATAATATGAATCCTCATTTTGAAATGAGCAGAGAGGAAGCACAGGAAATAATATTAGATAATATGTATGAAAATTCAATTATAGTATCAACAACAGGGATGATATCAAGAGAATTATTTGAGCTTAGAGAGAAGAAGAATGAGAAGCATAATAAAGATTTTCTCACAGTTGGTTCTATGGGACATGCTTCTCAGATTGCTTTGGGAATAGCTTTATCAAACAAAGAAAAAAACACATATTGTTTTGATGGAGATGGGGCTATGATAATGCATTTAGGTGGTGCTGCAATTATAGGAAGTCAGAAACCTAAAAATTTTAAGCATATTCTATTTAACAATGGAGCACATGATTCTGTTGGTGGACAGGATACTGTAGGATTGGAAGCAAATCTTCCATTAATAGCAGAAGCCTGTGGATATAGAAAAGTTTATTCATGTGATAAAAAAGAAAATCTTATAAAATATATTGATGAAATGAAAAAAATTGATGGGCCTGTGTTATTGGAAGTAAAAGTTAGAAAAGGCGCAAGAAAAAATCTAGAAAGACCTACAAAAACACCAATAGAAAATAAGAATGCATTTATGGAGTTTTTAAAATTATAATCATTATAATTCATTAATTATGTACAAATAACAATTTACAATGAATGATAAAACTTTTGTAAGATTTTTTGATTATATGTATTTTAATATGAAACATATATAAATTTGTTGACAGGAAAATTTTGAGAGGTATTTAAATACAAATAGGGTTGACAGTGTATCTATAAAAGATTTTAATGACTAAGAATTTGTAAATAACTTTTGAAGATAGTAAAAGCACAGTCTAAGAAGCAGATTTTTTATGAGTTATATTTGGTGAAATGTTGATATGTTTATAAATATCTTAATTACAGTATGGTGATTGAGAGTGTAAATTAAGAAGGGGAAATGTTGATTATGATTAAGAGGAATATATTATTAAATCCTGGTCCTGCAACAACTACAGATAATGTAAAATATGCACAGGTTGTTCCAGATATATGTCCCAGGGAAGAAGAATTTGGGGAAGTTATGGAGTTTATTTCTAAGGAGCTTACAAATTTTGTTGGTGATAACGAAAGATATACAACTATATTGTTTGGAGGTTCTGGAACAGCAGGAGTTGAATCTGTAATTAGTTCTGTTATAGGGGATGATATTTTACTTGTATTAAATAATGGTGCCTATGGGGAAAGAATATGCAGTATGGCTGAAGTATATAATCTTAATTACATAGAAGTTAAAGGATCATCTGTAGATGGAATAGATTATATTAAACTTGAAGAGATTATAGATTCATATAATAGCAAATGCAAAGATTTTGAAAGTATTATTCATGATGCCAATGGTTTAATAGGAAAGTATAATATAAAAGATGGAAAGAATATAAAGAAAATAAGTCATGTTGCGGTAATTCATCATGAAACTACAACAGGTATTCTAAATGATATAGAGAGAATCGGAAAAATATGCAGAAATCACAATGTAGAACTTATAGTTGATGCAATGAGTTCTTTTTGTGGAATACCAATCAATATGGAGGATATGAATATAAAATATCTTATATCGAGTTCCAATAAATGCATACAAGGAATGGCAGGAGTAAGTTTTGTTATTGCGCATAAAAGTTCTTTAATAAGTACTAAAGATATAAAGCCAAGAAACCTCTATTTAAATTTATACAGACAGTATGAGTATTTTAATAAGAACTACCAGATGAGGTTTACACCACCAGTACAAGTATTATATGCATTAAAAGAAGCAATTGTTGAAGCCAAAAAAGAAACAGTAGAAAAAAGAAATAAAAGATATATAGAGTGTTGTGAAATATTGTGGAATTGTATAGAAGAATTGGGATTGAAAATACTTGTTCCAAAAGAAAAATCATCGATGCTTCTGACTACAATAGTGGAACCAGAAACAAAAAAATATACTTTCAAATCACTTCATGATTATTTATATGAAAGAGGATTTACTATTTATCCTGGTAAAATATCAAGTAATAATACTTTTAGAATTGCTAATATAGGAGATATATATCCTGAAGATATGATAAGATTCACAGAGGTCTTTAAGGAATTTATGATTAAGATAATGGAAAATTAAAAAAATGTGTATTTCATAATTATAATTTTAGAACAATACAACTCAACATATAAAGTTAATCTATATGTTGAGTTGTTGTTTTACCTAGAAATATTATTCAAAATTAAATTACATCTGAAATTTATTTAACACATATAAAAAACAAATAAATCATATAGAGATTTTACTAATCATATTGTTAATTGCTTAATTTACAATATATGAAACAAAAGAGCTGTCGTACTAAAAATAGTGCGACAGCTCAATGCAGGTATCATTAATCAAGCTTTAATGATACATTAAATCTACAAGGATTGTAGTATCCATCGAATATTTTCCATCCTTTAAAGTCTTCCTTCTTGTATAAAAGATGAGTGTCTCTGTGTGATGTTACAGGAAGATCTCCTATAAATATTGCTTTTTTTGCAACTCTTTTAAGTTCTGCAATTGCTTGATTTGCGTATTCCATATTTGGAAAATAATGAAATGCCCCAAAGCAAAATACTTTGTCAAAAGTTTTATCCTTAAATATTAAATTATTTGCTTCACCTTGAATTACTGAATTGTGAAGTATTTCTATATGTCTCTGAACTAATGTGCTTGAATAGTCAATACCAACATATTGTGCACATTTTATGTATTGAGCTAGTCCACCAGCACCACATGCAACTTCTAATACAGTATCAGTTTCTTTTATATCAAGTTCTTTTATAATATTTTCAGCGATTTGTTTTACATTAGCAGTGGTATCTTCATAACCATCGAGTTCTGTTAAATCATTTGTTTTGCCACGACCTTTTCTTTCCCATACTTCTTTCCAATAAGACATATCTTCCATAACGTCTTCCTCCCAATATATTCATACTTAAAGTTCATTTATTGAACAATAATATATTAACATTGTTCAATGTTCATTTCAATAAGTTCATTGTAAAAATATGTATTTGTGTTGAGCGGTTAATATAAATACGTATTTTTTGTTATGCAGGTATCAAAAAAATAAATTTTTACAAGATTTCATTAATAATAAAGTTAGAATTTGACAATCAATTATAGTAAAAAGTAACAAAATAGTTAAGATGTTAAGATTAGTTGTATATTATGAGATATAGTATTTTTCTTAGATAGAAGAAACTTTGGAAAAAATATTTGCAAAAATTTCTTAAAAAGAAACAAATTTTTCAAAAAAATATTTTGAAAATTCAATATAATGGTGTAAACTATATAATAAGGTTGTAGACTAAAAAAAACCAAACATTATACCAAAGGGGTGCTATAGAATGTATAAAATAGTAAGCAAAAAGGAGTTAACAGGCAATATCTATTTAATGGAAATTGAAGCTCCAAGAGTAGCAAAATCTGCAAAGCCAGGTCAATTCATTATTATTAAAAATAGTGAAAAAGGTGAAAGAATTCCTCTTACAATTGCAGATTATGATGAAGCAAAGGGAACTGTTACAATAGTTTTCCAGACAGTAGGTAAGAGTACAAAAGAATTAGCAACATATGAAGCTGGGGAATGTGTTAGTGATTTTGTAGGTCCTTTAGGACAGCCTAGTGAATTTATCAAAGAAGATTTAGAAGAATTAAAAAAGAAAAAACTTATCTTTATAGCAGGTGGAGTTGGAGCTGCACCAGTATATCCACAAGTAAAATGGATGAAAAAACATGGAGTGGATGTTGATGTTATATTAGGAAGCAGAAATAAAGATTTACTTATATATGAGGAAGAATTAAAGGCTGTTGCTGGAAATCTTTATGTTACAACTGATGATGGTTCATATGGATTTAAAGGAACTGGATCAGATATGCTTAAAGAATTAGTTAACAACCAAAACAAAAAATATGATCACGCTGTAATAATTGGACCAATGATAATGATGAAATTTACTTCAATGTTAACAAAAGAATTGAATATTCCAACTACAGTAAGCTTAAATCCTATAATGGTAGATGGTACAGGTATGTGTGGTGCATGTAGAGTCACTGTTGGAGGAGAAGTTAAGTTTGCATGTGTTGATGGACCAGAATTTGATGGACATTTAGTAAATTACGATGAATCAATGAGAAGACAAGCTATGTATAAAACTGAAGAAGGCAGAGCTGTTTTAAAATTTGAAGAAGGAGATACTCATAGTCATGGTGGCTGTGGATGCAGAGGTGATAAATAATGAATATGAATGAAAGAATGATAAGAGTACCTGTAAGAGAACAGGATCCAAAGGTAAGAGCTACAAATTTTGAAGAAGTTTGTTTAGGATATAATGAAGAAGAAGCAGTAAAAGAAGCTTCAAGATGTTTAAATTGTAAGAATCCTCAATGTAGAAAAGGATGTCCAGTATCAATTGATATTCCAGGATTTATTGCAAAAGTTAAAGAAAATGATTTTGAAGGTGCTGCAAAAGAAATTGCTAAATATAGTGCACTTCCAGCTGTATGTGGAAGAGTATGTCCACAAGAAAAGCAATGTGAAGGAAAATGTGTACTTGGAATTAAAGGTGAAGCAGTAGCAATTGGTAAACTTGAAAGATTTACAGCAGACTGGGCAGCAGCTCATGATGTAGATTTAAGTGCTAAGGAACCAAGCAATGGAAAGAAAGTTGCAGTAATAGGTTCAGGTCCTTCAGGATTAACTTGTGCGGGAGATTTAGCTAAGAAGGGTTATGAAGTTACAATATTTGAAGCACTTCATAAAGCTGGTGGAGTTTTGGAATATGGTATTCCAGAATTCAGACTTCCAAAGGATAAGGTTGTTGCAAATGAAGTTAAGAACATAAAGAAGCTTGGAGTTAAGATTGAAACTAATGTTATAATAGGAAGAACTATAACAATAGATCAATTATTTGAAGAAGAAGGATTTGAAGCTGTATTTATAGGTTCAGGTGCTGGTCTTCCAAGATTTATGGGAATCCCAGGAGAAAATGCTAATGGAGTATTCTCAGCAAATGAATTCTTAACAAGAGTAAACTTAATGAAAGCTGCTAATGAAGAGTATGATACTCCAGTAAGAGCTGGTAAGAAAGTTGCAATTGTTGGTGGTGGTAATGTTGCTATGGATGCTGCAAGAACAGCATTAAGACTTGGAGCAGAAAGCCATATTGTATACAGAAGAGGTCAGGAAGAGCTTCCAGCAAGAGCTGAAGAAGTACATCATGCTAAAGAAGAAGGAGTTATCTTTGATGTATTGACAAACCCTAAAGAAATCTTAGTTGATGAAAATGGATGGGTTAAAGGAATGGTATGCGTTAAAATGGAACTTGGTGAACCAGATGAATCAGGAAGAAGAAAGCCAGTAGAAGTTCCAGGCTCAGAATTCACTATGGATGTTGATACAGTTATAATGTCACTTGGTACTTCACCAAACCCATTAATTTCTTCAACAACTGAAGGATTAGAAATTAATAAGAGAAGATGTATTGTTGCAGAGGAAGAAACTGGTCTTACAACTAAAGAAGGTGTTTATGCTGGTGGAGATGCAGTTACAGGAGCTGCTACAGTAATCTTAGCTATGGGTGCTGGTAAAAAAGCAGCAGCAGCTATTGATGAATATCTACAAAAATAATATTAAAAAATAGGTTTATATTTTGATTATTTATAAATCGTGATATGCTCCCATTTATGATAAACTTATGAAATATATGAAAAGTTTTATCATAAATGGGAGCCTTTTTATTTAAGATATTTTTTGAAAATTATGCAATTATACTTGGATTAAATCAGATTAATATAAAATGAATTTTAGTTGTTTATATATTCTTTTAAGGTGTTATGTATAATGCTTGAAAAATTAATATAAAAATGTAATAATTAAAGTAATTAATGGTAACATACTATGAAATGAATAGTTTTATATTAAATTAATATTTGATTCATTGACTATTGTTGGCAGCATTAGTAAAGAGTTATCATTTAATTGGTAAAAATATACTTTGAATTGAACTATATAAAGTATGTAGTAGTTTCACACATAAGAAATAGTCATTGTTCTAAATTGAAAGACAAAATGTGAGAGAAACAAGAAAAAAATAAATAATAATACAAAGAAAACTTTATATTTTGGGAGGGGTAGTAGTGAAAGTTTCGTTAAGGGCAAAAATTATGGCAGCGTTTTTTATTCTCATAGCATTTCCAATGAGTTTATTTGGAATTGTATCATATAATATGGCTTCACGGTCATTACAAGAATTAACAAAGTCACAATTAGAACAGCAGGCAGATGATGTATCTAAGTTGATAGAAAAATCAATAGATTCTGTAAGAGGAGAAGTAGAGTTAGTAAGTTTAAATGAACAGCTTGCAGATTTTATACAAGACAGTTCATCAACTGCAAATATGGATACTGCATTTGAATACATAAATCAGGTTCAAAAGAGTAATAAAGATTTTATGGAAGTGTTGATAGTAACTGATTCCACAGGAAAAGTGTTAATAGATACTCAAACAAAAAGTCCAACTATTGATTTAGGTGATAGAGATTATCTAAAAGAGACTTTAAGTAATGGAACTACAGCTGTAAGTGAAGTATTGAATTCAAGATTTACAGGGAATCCAGCTATATTTATTTCAACACCAATAAAAAAAGATGATACAATAATAGGAACAATAGTTGGAAGTATTAAATTTTCATCTATATCAAATTATGCATCAGATGTTAAGATTGACGAAGATGGATATGGATATATGGTAGATAAAGATGGACTTATCATAGGGCATCCTAATGAAGATAAAATATTAAATGAAAATATATGTGATAGTGAGAGCGAAAGCCTTAGAAATATTGCAAATGGAATGGTATCAGGAGAAGTTACAGAAGGATTTTATACTGATTACCAAGGAATATATAAATATGTAACCTTTAAACCTGTTGACAAATGGGTAGTAGCAATAACTGCATCTTATGATGAATATATGGCTTCTGCAATAGCAATTAAGAAAAATACTATTATTTATGTTATCATTTCAATTGTAATAGCAATGATTTGTTCATATTTATATTCAACTAAATGTATAGTAAATCCGATTAAATATATTGAAAGTTTGATGAAAAGAGCAGGTGAAGGAGATCTTACTGTAACTGCAGAAGTGAAACTCAATGATGAAATAGGAGGACTTGCCAAGTCTTTTAATGCGATGATAGAAAGTCAGGATGAAATAGTAAAAAGTGTTATTGGTGCTTCAAAGCAGTTAGAAGAAGCTTCTAATCATCTTGCATCATCTTCACAAGAAATAAGTGCTACAACAGAAGAAATAAGTGCTACAGTTGATAATGTATATGAAGCATCAGAAAAACAAAATCAGTCAGTAGTGGATATATCTGAAGTTCTTGTACAGTTATCTAGTTTGGTACAATTGGCACAATCTAGAGCTAAATCTACAGATTCTAATGCAAACAAGACAAAGGAAGTTGCAGATTTAGGAAGACAAAAAGTAGAACAGACCGTAAATGCGATGAATAGCATAAGTGTAGAAAGTAATGAGACATCAAAAGTATTGAAGGAAGTTAATGAGCTGTCAGTAAAGGTCAGTGGTATAATAAATACCATAAATTCTATTGCTGAAGAAACAAATTTACTTGCTTTAAATGCAGCTATAGAAGCAGCTAGAGCAGGGGAACAAGGAAAAGGATTCAGCATAGTTGCTGAAGAAGTAAGACAATTGTCAGAAGAAACAAATACAAGATCTAAAGAAATTACAGAACTTGTTTCAGAAATGGTTGAACAGACTGGAAATGCAGTAAAAGCAATGGAAAGGGCAAATTTAGAAGTAGAAAAAGGTGTAACAGTAGTTAATGATACAGATGAAGCCTTTATTAATATAATAAAATCTATTGAAATTATAGTTAAACATGTTGAAGAAATACTTGATATTACAAGTGACGAAGTTGCATCTTCAGATAAAGTTGTATCTCTTATAAATGATATAGCAACTATATCAGAAAGCAACAGTGCAGAGTGTAAAAATGTAGCGCAGGCAACAGAACAAGAAGCAGATGCAATAAATAACCTTACAGCAACAGCAGAAGAAACAAGTGCTATGTCAGAACAGTTAACAAAGCTTGTTGAAAAATTTAAAGTATAAGGGGCAATATAAATGAATAACTATAGTTTAATGGTTGTACCTAAAGACTTTTGTATTGATGAAGCTGCAGATTTTAAAGAAAAGGTTAGTAATCTTATTGAAAATAATAATGTTGATTTTATTTTTGATTTCAGTAAGTGTACTTTTATAGATAGTACAGGCCTTGGAGCATTAGTATCTATATATAAAAAGTGTATTGAAAAAAATGGTTCTCTAAAACTTAGATATATTAATTTAGAAATTAATAAGTTGTTTAAACTGACAAAACTGGATGAAGTTTTTGACATAGAACAATAGAGGAATATACTATTGATAGAGTTTGATGATAATTAAAAAATTGTTGTCAGACTCTATATTAGTATAGGGATTAAAAGGATAAACTTGGAGAAGAAAATTTGGTTTGTTCATATGAGGAGGTATTAGTATTGGAGAGAAATGTATTCTTGGAAAACTTGCTGGTGAAGAGTCTAATCCAGATGTAGTTAATATAGCTATAGAAATTCTTGAAAATAAAATTAAGAAAGCTAGTAAAAATAATAAAAAAACTAATCATTGAAAAGGAAAAATGTGCATTAAAAATATTAATATGTTATTTGACAGAGTGTATTTAATAATATATAATCAAAAATGCAAGATATATTAAAACTGAATATGCATTTAAGTTTTTTATAAACCTGGGGGTGTTTTGGCTTCGACGGGGGCATGAAAGATTTATTAAGCGAGTCGAGGGAAGCATGAATCCTCGTAAATAAAGTATGCATTAAATGTAAACGCAGAAGATAATTTTGCATTAGCAGCTTAATTTAACGCTGCTCATCAGCCCGGGCTGCCCACGGTCTGGATCACTGGTGTCATTAGAGTGGGACACGAAGCCTGGCAAAGCTTTGAGCCAGAGGGGTATTTATGAAGCTACTGATAGTGTAAGCCTGTTCATGGGCGTGCGCTTGAGGGAATTTTAAAACATGAACTGCACTCGGAGAAAGATAATGGCGTCGGCTTTCGGACACGGGTTCGACACCCGTCACCTCCACCAAGACAAGTCACAATCGTATCGGTGATAACTTCATCATCATAGATAGTGACTTTTTTTATATAATTTTGAATAACTTTTTTCTGTTCTTCTAAACTTTTAGTTTTTATATCACTATCTTTAGATAAATATTTTTTTATCATGTCTTCAGATGGAGAGTTTAATTTAGATTCTCTTTCAGCTTCAGTGATTCTTATAATCAGAGTATTTTTTTGAGATTCCAGTTCAGTTAATTTTTCCTTCATAATAGGATTGTATAGTCCATTAGCAACTGCTTCAACAATATTATTAATTTTTATATCAATATCTTTTAACTGTTTTTTATATGAATTTATATCTTTTAATATTTCTTTGTTCTGTTTTTGTGTATAAGTTAATATTTCATTAGTTACTTTGTTGATAACATTTGGGGAAAGAATATTATCATATAAATCATTTATAACTATTTTTTCAACTAAAGATTTATTTATTGCTTTCATATCACATTGCTTAGTCCTTTTTCTATTAGAACATTCATAAGTTTCATATAAAGTCTTATTTCGACCAGAATGTCGGCTGTTACCTGTCATGGCCGAGCCACATTTACCACAGTATATTAATCCGCTTAGAAGATATATTTTTTTAGCTTGTGCAGCTCCACGGAATCTTTTATTATTATCCATTTTCTTTTTCACCTCATTCCATATTTCATCATTAATTATTTTAGGCATTCCATCAGGAATTCTTATTATTTCATCACTTGCTTTTAATTTGTGTGAATTTCTTTTTCCATTTTCTTTTTTTGATGATTTGTTAAATACATAGACACCATTATATTTTTCATTAGTTAATATAGTGTAGAGGCTGTTTTTTCCAAAAGCTTTACCAG
>NZ_CAKVKB010000090.1 GCF_934754915.1 uncultured Clostridium sp. | reverse complement strand
ATATTATACCCTTAAGATTTATTTATGTATATCTAAATATATATATTTTTATTTTCTGTTTTTTAATTATCTTCTACATTAAATAATTTTTACCATTTGAATTTTAATATCCCATATATTTCTTAATTTAATCAAAAAAATATAGACAGAAATTAAAATAAAAACACAGTAATATCTCTAATAATTAAATACGTCAGAACTGCTTTAAATCTAAATTCCCGCCTATATTTATAATCCTATTTGTATTTGGTGCATAAAATATAAAACTATTATTTTTTAACTAAACATTTGTTATTGGCTTTCTTTCGCCTTTAAAATTATTTATCTTTTCTCTTCTATGTCCAAGTTCTTCTGCTACTTCATCTACTGATATTCCAAGTTCAGCCATTAATACAAGCATATGATAAGTAAGATCACAAATTTCATTAATCTGCTCCTGTTTGTTATCTTCCTTACAGCTTATTACTACTTCAGTACATTCTTCACCAACTTTTTTCAATATCTTATCTACACCTTTTTCAAATAGATATTTTGTATAAGATCCTTCTTCTCCATTAGTTTTTCTTTCTAAAATCACATTATATAATTCTCTAATATTTTCTTTCATAACACTTTTCCTCCATTTTAAATCGTGTAATAAATATTTTAACTAAAGCTTCATCTTCATAAATAGTTCGTTCTACAATTCTCTATAAAAACAAGTTCTATTTCCAGTGTGACATGCTGCACCTTTTTGATCAACTAATAATAAAATAGTATCATTATCACAATCTATTTTTATTTCCTTAACATATTGGAAATGTCCTGATGTGGCACCTTTATTCCACAATTCATTTCTGCTTCTGCTGTAAAACCAAGTGGTATCTCCTTCTAGCGTTTTTGTAAGACTTTCCTTATTCATATATGCAAGCATTAAAACTTCTTTGGTTTCGAAATCCTGAACAATTGCTGGAACCAAACCATTTCCCTTTTCAAAATCAACTTGTTCAACTCTTTTGCAAATCTCCATAAATGCCTCTTTTCTTTCAGATTAAATAATTTTTACATTTCAATAAATTAGCCTATAGCCTTACTGAAATATCCTTTTTATTGAGATAGTCTTTAACTTCTCCTACTGTTAATTCTCCATAATGGAAAAGTGATGCTGCAAGGGCTGCATCTGCTGTATTGTCTTTAAATACATCATAAAAATCTTCAAGACAGCCACATCCTCCTGATGCTATTACTGGAACATTAGTTATATTACTTACAGCTTTAGTAAGTTCTAAATCAAATCCTTTTTTAGTTCCATCAGCATCCATTGAAGTCAATAATATTTCTCCTGCCCCTAATGAAGTTGCTTCTTCAATCCACTTTAGAAGATCCATTCCTGTATCTATTCTTCCTCCATTAATTACCACATTCCATCCAGTTCCATCAGCTCTTTTTTTAGCATCCGCTGCTAAAACTATACATTGATTTCCAAAATAAAATGCGCCTTCTTTTATTAGGTTTTTATCCCTTACAGCTGCAGAATTAAGACTCACCTTATCTGCTCCTGCTCTAAGTATAGTCCTTATATCTTCAATACTTCTTAGACCTCCTCCTACTGTAAATGGAATAAATATTTTTTCAGCAACTTTTTCAACTACTTTTTCCATTATTCCTCTTTTTTCATGAGTTGCAGTTATATCTAAAAATACCAGTTCATCAGCTCCCTGCTTATTATAATATTCTGCAAGTGCTACTGGATCTCCAACATCTACAAGTCCTTCAAAATTAATTCCCTTAACAACCCTTCCTTCTTTTACATCAAGGCAGGGAATAATTCTCTTTGTATGCATAAAATATGCCCCCTTCCATCATAATGCAGACTGCTATTATGATTAGTTTCTGACTACTTCTATTGCCTCTTTAAGAGATAGTGTCTTTGCATAAATGGCTTTTCCTGTTATGGCACCATAAAGTCCTATCTCATTTAAATCTTTTATATTCTGTATATCTCTTATTCCACCTGATGCTGTAATATCTATATTCACTGTTTTTTTAAGTTTTCTAAGCATTTCAATATTAGGCCCTTCAAGTGTTCCATCTTTTGATATATCAGTTACAATTATGTTCTTAACTCCTAATGATTCCATCTTCCTTGCAAAATCAATATAATCTAAATCACTTCCTTCAAGCCATCCTCTTCCATAGACTTTACCATTTTTACAATCTATTCCAACTGCTATTTTCTCTCCATATGTATTTACTGCTTTTTTCAACAGTTCTTCATCTTCCATTGCTATTGTTCCTAATATAACTCTTGAAACACCATTATCCAAAAGATATTTTATAGTCTCAAAATTTCTTATGCCTCCACCTAATTCAACTGGAATATTTAACATATCAGCTATCTTTATAACAAGTTCGTGATTTTCATTACTGCCGCTTTTAGCTCCATCAAGATCAACAAGATGTATATATTCAGCACCCATATCCTCAACAGATTTTGCAGTTTCAAATATATCATCAGCTACAATTTCTTTTTTCCCATAATCACCTTGATAAAGTCTTACAGGTTTTCCATCAATTATATCGATTGCTGGCAAAATTATCATTTAATCAACTCCCCAAAATTTTTCAGTATATTAAGTCCCACAGATCCACTTTTTTCTGGATGAAATTGTGCTCCAATAATATTTTTATTTCTTACAAGTCCTGGAATCTTATTTTCACCATATTCACTATAAGCAACCAAGTCTTTATCATCATATCCTTGAGCAAAATATGAATGAACATAATAGACATACTGACCTTCATCTATGTCTTTAAATATTTCATCTTCTTTATTGTATTTTAAATTATTCCATCCTATATGTGGTATCTTTATATTCTTGCTTCTATCTTCCTTCATCTTTACAATGCTTCCTTTAAGAAGACCAAGTCCATTTTTCTCCAGACCTTCATATCCCTTTTCAAAAAGCATCTGCATTCCAAGACATATACCAAGAAGATACTTTCCTTTTTGTGTTTCTTCTCTTATGACTTTATCCAAACCAAGGTTTTCAATAGTTTCCATTGCATCAGGAAATGCACCAACCCCTGGAAGTATTAATGCATCTGCCTTCTGTATTTCTTCTGGATCTTTAGAAATCTTATTTTCTATATTGAGATAATTTAATGCATTTCTCACACTTTTCAAATTTCCCATTCCATAATCTATTATAACTATCATCCAAACGCCCCCAAATTCAAATTACAATGAATAGTTACTATTCTAACTATTCAAAGTTCCTTTAGTCGATGGAAGTCCATTTTCTGCATTTATAAATTTAGCTTCTTTCAAAGCTCGTCCAAATGCTTTAAATAATGCTTCAATCTTATGATGATCATTTTCACCATATAAAACTTTTAAGTGCAGTGTTATTCCTGCATTGAAAGCAAAAGCTCTGAAAAATTCTACAACCATTTCAGTTGCCATTTCACCAACTTTTTCTCTTTTTAATTCACAGTCAAAAACTACAAAAGGTCTATTGCTTATATCAAGTGAAACTAATGCTAAAGTTTCATCCATAGGCACATAAAAAGTTCCATATCTATTTATTCCATTTTTATCTCCAATAGCCTGTTTAAATGCCTGCCCTAAAGCTATTCCTATATCTTCAATAGTATGGTGATCACATACTTCCAAGTCTCCATCAGCTATAACTTTTAAATCAGTTTTACTGTGAAATGCAAACAAAGTAAGCATATGATCAAAAAAACCAATACCAGTTTTTATTTCACTATTTCCTTTTCCATCTAAATTAATTTCAAGTTCAATTCTTGTTTCATTAGTTTCCCTTTTTATAGCTGCACATCTATCCATTTTATATAAATCCTTTCTTAAAGTTAGTATACAAAAATTTCTTTTATAGCTTCTGCCACTTTCCTATTTTCTCTTGGCGATCCGATTGTTATCCTAAAACTGTCATTTTCAAAATTCCTTATAAAGATCTTATGTCCTTCAAGTCCTTTCATTAATGCTTCTTTATGTGGTGTTTTTCCATAAATGAAATTGCCTTTTGATTGAAAGAAAGATATTTTCATAGCTGCATTATCTTCAATCTGCTTAAGCTCTCTATATAAATTTTCACGTTCTTTTACAATTATTTTTGAATTTCCAATTACATTTTCAGGATATTTCAGTGCTATTTCTGCAATTTTCTGAGAATACGAACTTATTGTATACGGAACTTTATATTTTTTCATTTCTTCAATATTTTTTCTGCTGCTTATGAGAAATCCTATTCTTAACGCAGCCAAGCCCCATGCTTTTGACAATGTTCTTGTGACAAATAAGTTGCTATATTTATCTATATAAGGAATCATTGAATCTCCATTGAATTCATAGTATGCTTCATCCACAACAACTGGAATATCATCGAATGAATCTAATATTTTTTTTATGTCTTTTAATTCAATATTTATTCCTGTAGGGTTGTTAGGATTAGAAAATATAATCATACCTGCATTATTTTCTTTTCCTAACTTTATAAACTCTTCTACATCAAAACTCATTGTAGTCCCAATATCATATTTTATTAATTCACCTTTGAATCTTTTAGTGAAAAAATCATACATTACAAAATCGGGTCCAAAAGTAATAATTTTACTTTTAGAATCTACATTTTTTCCAATGATTAATTCAATCGCTTCATCTGAACCATTACCAACCATGATATTTTCAGGACTTGTATTACAATATCTACCATAAAGTTCTTTTATCTTTTCCATATCATTAGAAGGATATCTACATAACTCAATACTATTTAAAATAGACTTAATTCTCATTTCAAACTTATCATCTATATTCATAAAGATTTCATTAGCATCCAGTTTAATTTTAAATTCATCATTAGAATCAATATACATACTATTTAAGCTCATCTTTTAATCTCACCTTAATAGAATTAGCATGTGCTGTCAAGCCTTCCTTGTCAGCCATAGTAATTATCTTCTCTCCATTTTCCATAATTGCTTCTTTTGAATAATAGATGAATGATGATTTTTTTATAAAACTATCTACTGATAATGCTGAGAAAAATCTTGCAGTACCACTTGTAGGAAGTACATGATTTGTGCCTCCAAAATAATCTCCTATAGGTTCTGGACAATATCTTCCTAAAAATACTGAACCAGCATTTCTTACTAATCCTAAATACTGCATTGGTTCATCTGTCATAATTTCTAAGTGTTCAGGCGCAATATAATTTGATATATCAATACATTCTTCAATAGAACTGCATATTATTGCTTTTCCAAAATTATTTAATGATGACCTTATTATTTCTTCTCTTTCCAATGTTTTAGCCTGCTTGTCTAATTCGACTTCAACTTTTTCATATAAATCTTTTGAAGTTGTTACCAATATAGCAGATGCAAGTTTATCATGTTCTGCCTGAGACATTAAATCTGCTGCTACATAAACAGGATTACTCTTTTCATCAGCAATAACAAGAATTTCACTAGGACCAGCAATCATATCTATATCAACTTCACCAAATACTAATTTCTTAGCTGTTGCTACAAATATATTTCCAGGTCCTACAATTTTATCTACCTTAGGAATGCTTTCTGTTCCATAAGCGAGTGCACCTACAGCTTGAGCTCCTCCTACTTTATAAATTTTATCTATTCCTGCAACTTTAGCAGCAACTCCTATATATGGATTTATTCCTCCATTTTTATCTGGAGGAGTAACCATTACAATTTCATCTACTCCTGCAACTTTGGCTGGAATTACATTCATCAAAACTGATGATGGATATGCAGCAGTTCCGCCTGGCACATATACACCTACTTTTTCAAGAGGTAACACTCTCTGGCCTAAATAAACACCTTTATCCTTAGTCATTAAGAATCCATTTGCTTTTTGTTTCTCATGATAAGCTTCAATATTAACTTTAGCTTCCTTTAATGCTTGTAAAAATTTATCTTCTACTTTTTCAAAACATTCATCAAGCTCTTTTTCCGATACTTCTAATGATGTAAGTTCAACTTTATCAAAATTCTTTGTAAATTCAAATAAAGCTTTGTCTCCTTCACTTTTAACCTTTGATAAAATATTTTTTACACTTGTAACAACTTCATTATTTGTTTCTTCACTTCTGTCTTTTAGTTCTTTAATTAATTTCTGCTTATTACTTTCAGTTACTTCCAACAAATTTAACATTTTATATTAGCCCCCTTAATAAATTAACAATATACAATTGCTGTTATTCATTTATGAACACATACATTACAATAAAAATACAATCTTTTTTCATTACTCCATAATTAATGTGCATATTTTTTAATAAAATTTCAAAATATCTTACTTATTATTATCAACATTTCATATTCTTTGTCAATTATTTAATACTTTTCTTAATTCTTTCTATGAATTCTCCAATTTCTTTTTGTTTCATTTTAAAACTTGCTTTATTGACTATAAGTCTGGCACTGATATCACATATTCTATCTAAAACAACAAGTCCATTTTCTTT
Organism: uncultured Clostridium sp.; assembly: GCF_934754915.1. Classification (GTDB taxonomy): domain Bacteria; phylum Bacillota; class Clostridia; order Clostridiales; family Clostridiaceae; genus Clostridium. The sequence continues at coordinate 7,039 of NZ_CAKVKB010000090.1, read as the reverse complement.
TAATGTTGTACCTGTTTCCATAATATCTACAATACCATCACATAACCCCAATATTGGTGCAAGTTCAACTGACCCTTCAATTTTTATCACTTCTACATCCATGTTTTTCTTTTTAAAATATTCTTTCGCCACTTTAGGATATTTACTTCCAATCTTTATATGTCCAACTTTTTTGAAAATATCATTTTCAGGAAGTGATGCAACTATAAATCCACATTTTCCAAATTCCAAATCAAGAACTTCATAACATTTATGTTCACTTTCTAAGATAGTATCTTTTCCAACCACTCCAATATCAGCAACTCCATGTTCAACATAAGTTATTGAATCTGCTGCTTTAACTAAAAAATATTTTATATCCTCAGTTTTATCTTTAAATACAAGTTTTCTTCCTTTATTTTTCAATTCAGATGGATCATAACCAGCTTTTTCTAAAAGTTTTACAGCTTCTTCTTCTAATCTTCCTTTTGTTAATGCGATGCTTATGCTCATGCCATTTCCCCCTGTTTACTAAATTTAATATATTAATTAGAACTATTATTCAACAATTCTTATTTCTTCTGCGTTTTCATCTGGAATTAATTCAGCAACTTTTCCTTGTTTTCTGATTTCTTCACTTTTCTTTATCGCTTCTATTCTATTTTTTGAAGAATAATATACTTTACATCTCTGCTTTCTGTTCTTCATCTTTTCACTTATCTTTACATTTTCAATTACTGAGTTTATATCCAATGAAAAACCTATTGCTGGAATATAATTCTCTCCACTTGTAATAAGCTTATCATATCTTCCACCTCTAAGAAGTGTATTTCCAACACCTTCTCCATATCCTCTAAATATTATTCCAGTATAATAATTAAGTCTTGGAACCATTCCTAAATCAAATGTAACCTTATCTCCATAACCTAATTCTTCAAGTTGAGAATATAACTCTTCAAGATATTCTAAATTTGATTTTAATTCATCATTAAATGCAAGAACTTTTGCCTCTTCTAATATTCCCCTATCACCAAAAAGCCATGGAAGTTTATTGAAAAAGTCTTTATATTCTTGCTTTATATCAAGTGACTCTAAATAATCTTCAAGATTTTTTAAATTTTTATCTTCTATATATTGAGCAATTGTTTCTTTGCTTTCTTCACTTATATCAAGTGTTTTAAATACACCTTCAAAAAATCCAATGTTACCTATTTCTAATTTAAAATCATTTAATCCTAATTTATCTAAAGCTTCTAATGCAAGCACTAGAATTTCCAAATCTGATTTTTTATCTTCAAGTCCTATAAGTTCAACACCGCAGTCAGTGTATTCATTCCTTTTTCCACCAAGACTTGCATGTACTCTAAAAACATTTGCATTATATCTTAATTTTATTGGAAGAGGTTCATCTTTAAATTTTGTTTCAACTACTCTTGCTATTGGAATTGTCATATCTGGTCTAAGAACAAGTATACGTCCTCTATTATCAAAGAATTTATACATATCTTCTTCTTTTAATGTTTGCGAATTATAATTAAAAGTTTCATAAAATTCCACTGTTGGTGTTATAATTTCTTTATAGCCCCATTTACAGAAAATATCATCTATGTCTCTTTCAATAGATCTTTTTACAACACATTCATCTAATATTAAATCTCTAGTTCCTTCCGGAAGAATATTTTTTTTGTTCATAATGTACCCCCAGTTTATTACTTAATCGTTCTACCATTGCATCGTTTTATCAATTTAGCGTGCTAAATCATTTAAGCTAATCTTACATTATTTTTAACACTTTGTCAATAAAATCCTTATAAGTATATTATATTCTTATATGTATATTCCAATCAGTAATATATAATTAACAATTGATACTAGACAATAAATAAAAAAGATAGACTGCTGCTAAAGTCTGAATATAACAGACTCCAATTATGACACAGCAATTCTATCTAAAATTATGGTTTAAATATATCTTTGATTATATATGTTCAATTAAAAATTTACATATTGATCATGGTTAATAAGTAACTATTTCAATGTTATTCATAGCATTTTCAATAAGCTCTTCTATATTTAATTTTTCTTCCTGTTTTCTTATAGGTTCAAGTTTTGGATTTGTTTTTGGATGTTTTGGGACAAAAATTGTACAGCAGTCTTCATAAGGAAGAATTGATGTTTCATATGTTCCTATTTTTCTTGCAATATCCATTATGTCCGTCTTATCAGTTGCAATAAGAGGTCTGAATGCTGGTCTGTCAGCACAGTCATCACTTACTATAAGTCCATCCATTGTCTGACTTGCAACCTGACCTATACTTTCTCCTGTACATACCGAATCTATATTATACTTTTCAGCAAGTCTGCACGCAATACGCATCATAAATCTTCTCATTATTATTGTAAGCTCATCTTCTCTGCATTTATCTATTATTTCCATTTGAATATCCGTAAATGGAACAATATATAAATTTATTTTTTCTGTATATTGAGATAATATCTTTGCCAGTTCCTTAACCTTATCTTTTGCTCTTTCAGAAGTGTATGGATGACTATGATAATACACACAGCTTAATTCAACACCTCTCTTTGCCATAAGATATCCTGCAACTGGAGAATCAATTCCTCCTGAAAGCATAAGCATTGTACTTCCATTCATTCCATAAGGGAGTCCTGCAACACCTTTTGTAACATCTGCATTTGACCATACATATGCAAAATTATTTCTTATTTCTACATTTATTATTATTTCAGGATTCTTAACATCTACAGCAAGTCTGTCTTCCATATTATCAAGAATATATCCTCCAAGATGTCTTGAAACTTCCATGGAATTCATTTCAAATTTCTTATTCGCTCTGTTTGTAACAATCTTAAAAGTTTTGCCTTCTGCTTCTTGTGCTTTACTTAAAACAACTTCTTCTATACATTTTATATCTATTGGAACTTCTTTAACTCTGCACACTTCCAATATTCCAAACACTTTGCTTATTTTTTTTATGCTTTCTTCAATTTCATCAGTATTTATAAAATATCTTCCACTGTCATGAATGAATTCTACTTTAATACCTTCTAATTTCTTTCCTATATTATCTCTAAGTTTTTTTTCAAACTTTCCTCTGTTAAGCCCTTTCAAAAATATTTCAGGTGCGTATTTTACTAAAATAAGATCTTTCATTATTTTTTTATCCTCCTTAAAAACTTAAGTCCTTTTTTTAAAGTTTCTATAACATAATCAACTTCTTCTAACTCATTGTCATCACTAAAAGAAAATCTTACTCCTCCGCCTATTTCATCCTTAGTAAGTCCTAATGCTTTAAGCACATAGCTTCCACCAATTCTTTCTCTTTCTTTGGAAGAGCATGCTGAACCTGTAGATACATAAATTCCATTTTCCTCTAGAAAATGCAAAAGCACTTCTCCTCTAACACCTTTAAAAGAAACATTTAATATATAAGGTGAAAATCCTTCATTATCACAACTATTTATTCTTATATCATCTATCTCTTTAAGTCTTTCAATAAATCTGCTCTTTATCGCTGAAACTTTGTTATAATTTTCTTTCAAATTGTTGTTTGCTATTTCAGCTGCTACTGCCATTCCCATTATTCCTGCAACATTCTGGGTACCAGCCCTTAATCCAGATTCCTGTGCTCCTCCTTCTATTAAAGGAGCAACATTATTAGGTTTTCTTACATATATAAAACCGCATCCTTTTGGTCCATGAAATTTATGAGCACTCACAGTTATAAAATCTGCTCTTGTTTTTTCCAAATCTATTGGTAGTTTTCCATAGCTTTGAACTGCATCCACGTGAAATTTTGCTCTTAAGCTTTTTTCTTTAATTATCTTGCTTATTTTCTCTATATCCTGAATAACACCAATTTCATTATTAACATGCATTATTGATACTAATACTGTATCCTTTGTTATTGAATTTTTTAGATCTTCCAAATCTATTTTTCCTTGCGAATCTATTTTTAATACTGTAACCATAACACCATTTTTTTCAAGATTCTTTATTGTATTTAATATTGATGCGTGTTCAAATGGAGTTGTAATGATATGATTGCCTTTTTTAAGAACTCCTTTTAAAACAAAATTGTTTCCTTCACTGCCTCCTCCATTAAAATATATCTCATTTTCACTACAATTCAATGTTTCTGCTATAATCTTTCTGCATTCTCTAAGCTTTCTTTCACTTTTCAACCCAATATTATGGAGCGCTGATGGATTTCCATAAAACTCCTTCAATCCATAACAAACTTCATCTATTACTTCGTCATATGTTTTAGTTGTTGAACTATTATCAAAATACACTTCCATTAAAAATTTCTCCTATCTTAAAATATGGAATTTCATATATGAGGATTTTCCATATTAATATACACATCAAAAACAAATCAACATATAGTGATATTATGTACTATATTGTTTTGAATTACATAAAATTATAATCACGAAATATCCACCTATTTGAATACTATATCTCATTAGATAAAATACATATATTCCAATTGATAATTTACAATTAATTATGAAATCTTCCCATGATTTTTTATATGTATGTAGTTTAACTATATGTCTTTTTCTACATTATCACAATTACTAGTATATAAATTAAACATTTTCTATTAAAGTATATATTATAATTGTAGTTTTCTTATAAGTTTACTCCATTTTACATTTCTTATTATAACAAAAAAAACCTTTATGTATAGTCTTTTATACGAAAAAAATAAAAGCCTATACTTTAAAAGCTTTTATTTTTTCAATCATACACAATTTTCATTTTTATTCATTGTAACAAGATAATTATAATCAATATCTGATATAACTATATTTATAGAATCAGGATCATTTTGAAGATCTATTATTTTTTCCTTACTATTTGAATTAATAATCTTTATAACAGGCCTCAAAGGATTTTCTCTATTTCCTTTTATAACTATTCCATGCCTTTTATCACTGAGCCTTACACATGCTCCTATAGGATATGGTTCAATTCTTTTTAAAAATGCTTTTACAATATCATAATCGAAACTGCTTCCTACCCCAGCCATAATATATTCTACTGCTTCTGAAGGTTTTACCGGCTCTCTATATGCACGCTTTCCTGTAAGTGCATCATATACATCAGCAACAGATATTATTTTCCCAAATAAAGGTATATCATTTCCTTTTAGCTTATTCGGATATCCTGTCCCATTAACTTTTTCATGATGACTCACAATCCCTTCATATATATCCTGACTTATGCTTTCATTTTCCATAACATAATCTCCTCCAAATTGAGGATGAAATTTTATTATTTCATATTCTTCCTCAGTGAGTTTAGAAGGCTTATTAATTATTTCTATAGGAATCTTAAGTTTTCCTATATCATGAAGAAGTGCAGAAACACCTAATCTACATAAACTTTTTTTATCTAAATACAAGGCTGTACCAATAGCTATAGAAATAACAGCTACACTTAACGAATGCATATATGTATTCATATCATATGTCTGTAAATCAGATATACTTACTGATATTTCCTCATTTTTATATATATTATCGACCAGTTTATTAGATATGCTCTCTATCTGTTTTATCGTAGCTTCATTTAAAATTGCCTGTGTATTTTCACATAAATCGAAAATCTGATTTAATATACATACTGATTCTCTTCTTAATTTTTCATCTAATACTGGATTTTTTCTTCCATCTTCAATATAAACTCCAGATATATCAAACCTTTCCAATCTATCAATATTATCTTGCGTTAAAATTGTACCTTTTCTTAGTAAAAATGCTCCTGTTATTTTTTTATCGGACTTATCAGATAAAGATATATTATCAGCAACTTTCATGCCTTTTTTTAATCTATAAAACGGTACAAATATCACAATTCATGACCTCCAAATTTTTTATTATGTTTATTTTAGATAATAATAAAATCAATATAAGTTTATGAAATAAATATAAATTTGCTTTCGTATTTCCTTGAAAATATTATAACTCTTAAATATTCATTTTTAAAGTATTCAGATAAAAAGACTTAAAATATGCTGCTATTTTCCTATATTTAAGCATTTTATTAATTATTCTTTAATTTGCTTATTTCTTTTTCCAGCTGTTTTATTTTATCCTCTAATTTAATAACTTCTTCTTTATGTTTTACCCCAATTTCTACCCATTCGCGATTCAGATTATTTATCAATGAAGCCATCTCATCTGCGCTTCCAACTATTCGGTTAAATAAAAGCAGATTAGATTGAAGTAATTCAGGTATTTCATTATGAGAATATCTCAATCTATGATCTATTTCTCCATATCCTTCTTCAAATATTGTCCTTACCTGTATTTCTGCAATAACTTTCTGATTTGTAGGATAAAATTCCACAAGATAATGTACAGATCTATACCCTGATGCTCTAGATCTTACTTCTATATTTAATTCTTCAAAATCCTTAGTATTATCTCCTTCACGTATATTAGCAGTTATTTCTATTACTTTCCATGTATTTATTATTATTTCATGTATATCCCTCCATTGCTCCTTAAATATATGAATTACTCTTATTCCTATCAAATCATTTATTTCATTTTTATAATTTGTAACATCAAATTTAAAATCATCACCATATTTATTTTTTCTATCTTCAGTTTTTCTTATTATTTTTTCAATAAGCCTTTCTGGATCTTTAATCCTTGATTTAACTGAATGAATCATCTTCTGCTCTCTCAATATATTAGCTATAAATACAGCCTGGTTTTCATATGAATTTTTATATTTTATGTAATCCTCATAAATATCTTTTAAATCCTGAAAATCTATCTTATGTTTTATTATTAGTTCTTTTGCATCAGGATATTTATTAAAAAAACTATTCTCTTCTAATATTTTTTTCATTTAATCCTCCATATATTCTGCTTATAAATGCTGCAATTTTTAATGAATTTAAATTTTTTCAAAATCCTAAATCTTATCCTAAAATTTATAGTTGAGGATTTTTCATATTAGCATAAATACAAAGTCCAACTCAACATATAGTATATCTTAAATAAATATAGGTACTAT
>NZ_CAKVKB010000089.1 GCF_934754915.1 uncultured Clostridium sp. | reverse complement strand
AACTCTGCTTGCATATTCCCTTTCTTTATCGAGTCCGCTTGTTTCTAAATCAGAAAACTGCATTTTTAGTTCTTCAAAGCTGATCATGAAATTATTAAAATCCCTTTTAGTTATAAGAGCTCCTGTAATCCCCTTTATGTCATTTAGAAGACTTTCTGATACATTTATATCAAGGAGTATTTCTTTAGGATTTATCTTTGCAATTTCATCTAATAGACTCATCCTTATATTTTTAAATGATGTAGTTTTAAATTCACCTGTGCTTATATCTGATGCAGCAAGAGCAAGTTTATCATCACATTCAATTATAGCCATTAAATATGTATTATTATTTTCAAGATTTGTATTTGAATCAACAAAAGTACCTGGAGTTATTATTTTTACAACTCCCCTTTTTACAATACCTTTAGCTTGTTTTGGATCTTCAAGTTGTTCGCATATTGCAACTTTGTATCCTTTATTTATAAGTCTTGGTATATATGCTGCTGCTGCATGATGAGGTATCCCGCACATTGGAGCTCTTTCTTCAAGTCCACAGTTTTTTCCTGTAAGAACAAGTTCTAGTTCTCTTGATACAGTAACTGCATCATCAAAGAACATTTCATAAAAGTCTCCTAATCTATAGAACAGAATACAATCTTTATACTGTTCTTTGGTTTTCATATATTCAGCCATCATTGGCGTTAAGGCCATAATTTGCATCCTCCCTTAAAATTAAATAGATTTTATTCTATATCTGCTAAATTCTTAACAGTTTTTATATATTTTATACCCATGCATAGTCAGATTTTTAAATCAAATGAAAATTTTCATGTTCTGAAAAATCTTAAAATAGGTATATTGAAACAGTATTATTTTATCATAGGGAGAATTAGTTATCAAAAGAAAAACGATATTTAAGAAAAATCATATCTTAAATATCGTTTTTATATTTATACAAGATAGTTAAATAGAATTCCACTTGAATATGCCATGTTTGACTGTATTATGGAACTATTAGCTGAATTATAAAAATAAGTTTTGTTTATATAATTATTATCAAGTTGAGCAGTTGGATAATAATCTTTAGAATCAATCATAGCTACGGTTGTTTTATTATAAATCTTATTTGCTATACCATCTGAAGAAGTTCCAAGGACTTTACGTACATTTTTTAAGTTATTTTTTACTGCACTAGAAAGCTTTTTTTCATCTACAGATAAAAATCCAGTTTTTGAATCTACATTTATTCCTATTTCATCAAGTTCAGCTGAATTGTATCTAATTGTCTTATAAGAATTAGATAAATCATTAACCTTATCAGATACTGAGGAATTTTCATCTAAAAACTTAAGTGTATTATTATAATCATCAGCAAAATCTTTAACTGCTTCTATAACTCTATTTTGAGATTTTTCATCTCCATTATTATTTAAAAAAACACTATCTTCAGAATATGCTTTTAATTTTTTAGAAGAATTCTTAAGTTCTGAAAGCTTGCTTTCAAATTGAGAAGTGAATTTTTCAGAATCTTCTTTATATTTTTTAAACTTTTCCAGATTTTCTGAATATGTTTTTACTTGTTGAGACATTAGATTCTTAAGTGAATTCTGATAATTATTTTTATTAAAATTATTTGATATACCAAACATACTATAATTTTTATTATAAGAATTTGAATAGTTGTTCATTCTGGACATTATATTTTGATAATGTCTATAATAATTTGTAGTTAACATGATAACACCTCCCTGTTTACTTCATGTTTCATACATAAATAGCAATTAATATCTTTCTTTATTAATATTATATATCAAAGGAATTTGGAAGTAAATATTATATATTCTAATTTAATAAAAGTATAGCAATATATGTATAAGCATAATAGTATATAGAAGATTAATTTCTAATAGGAGTATTTTTATGAATAATGTTAAGGAAAGACATGTATTTCCAGGAGGAAATACAACTAAAGGTTTTTATTCATTTTATAAGTACATCTTGTCTCAAGATAAGGCAAAAAGAATAATATGTTTAAAAGGAGGGCCAGGTACTGGAAAATCATCCTTTATGAAAAAAATAGGAACTCATTTTAAATCTCTTGGTTATGCACTTGAATATCATCACTGCTCATCTGACAATAATTCTCTTGATGGAATTGTAATAAAAGATCTGAATGTTGGTGTAATTGATTCAACTGCTCCTCACATGATAGATCCTATAACACCTGGTGCTGTAGATGAAATATTGAATCTTGGAATTGCATTAAATACAGAATATCTTGAAAAAAATAAAAAAGCTATTCTTTCTATATGTAGCGAAATAAGTGAAAATTTCAATCGTGCATATAAATATATGGAAAGTGCAGAAGGAATCCATAAAGACTGGACATTGCTTAATAACAAAGCTGTTGAGAACATTAAATATATAGATTTGGAAGAAGAAATGAAAGATAAAATTTTCAAAGGATACAAAGGAAATTATGGAAATGAAAGACATCTTTTTAGTTCTGCATTTACACCAGATGGAATTGTAACATTTAATAAAGATTTAGCAAAAGAATGTGAAAAATTATATGTCTTACAAGGAGGCCCTGGATTAAAGAAAAGTATTATATTAAAGGATATTGGATTGGAAGCTCAAAAACGAGGATATAATGTTGAATATTTTCATGATCCATTTATTCCAGAAAGAATAGAAAACATAATAATTTCTGAAATTTCAACAGGAATATTTACTACTAATGAAATAAGCAGGGTTCATTATTCTGATATACAATGCAAATATAACATGAATGAAATATGTTTCAATGATATATTAGAAAAAAATGCTTCAGAAATTGATTTTGATAAATCTTATTTTGATATTCTTAATAATAAAGCTATATCATGTATTTCAAAATCTCATACTTTACATGATGAACTTGAAACTTATTATATAGATGCTATGAATTTTGATATAGTAGATGAGCTGTATGAAGAAACCTTAAAGAAACTGTCATTTTATATAGGCCATTAAAACTTTATCAAATTAAAATTAAACTTACACAGAAAAATACGATCAAAATTATAAAACCATAGAGTTTAGAACCCTCTATGGTTTTATTTATGTAATGAGTAATATTATTATTTATCTGAAAAGATTCCCTAGCATATTTCCAATATTACTTGCAGTATCTCCTATATTTCCCATTGCATCTCCTAATGATTGGTTATTCTGTACATCTGGTGTATATCTGTTATCATCAACTCCTATAGATAATCCTGATTCTCTTTCACTAGGCTGAACTATTACCTGACCTCCAGGCTGTTCAAATTTAAATGAATATGATTCACCAGAAGATTGGCCTATAAGATTTCTCCAGCCAAGATCTAAATGTAATCCTGGATCTGGTCCAGTCCATGATACAATTGCATCTGGATCAACAAAACAAGGAGTTGGAACAACTATAGGGTTACCATCTGTAAGTATTGCAACCTGTGCTCCCTGACTTTTTGCTTTCAACACTGATGTGAACAATCCTTTTTGAGAAATAGCACCTTGTGCTAAAAATTTAAAGCTATAATCACAATTTTCTGTAAATGCAAGTAAATTTTCACTTTCAACTTTAAGTTCCATTCCAGGCATTAAATCAACAACGGTTACATGTTGAGAAAGATTTGCAAAAAATGATACTGATCCTGATGATGCCTCAATTTTCATTAGAGGCATGTTTTCACCTGTAAGTCTTCTTCCTATTTGACCAAGTAGTGCTCCCATAGGATTTCCTTGTGGTCCTAAAAGTACTTTTTCAAATTTACATTGACCAGTATAAGCAATCATTGCTCCAGCTTTAGTATATAACGCTCCGCGTCCATCCACACTTGTGGCTTTACATGTTAATTCATTTAATGTTTCTAATTTAAACATGTCACTTTTCCTCCTTTTTTATAATTATATTTATTTTATCCAGCAACATTAACTCCATATCTTCTGCATAATCCAAATAAATCATCATCTGTTCCATTTCCAATAGGATTAAAACGCCATTCACTATTTTTCTTATATATTTCTCCAACCATCATTGAAGTTACTGTACTGTAATAATCAGTTAAGTTAAATCTAACAAGTTCTCTATTATTATTTTTATCTACAACTCTTATAAATGCATTGGAAACACCTGCAAAATTTAAATTTCTTTCCTTTGCTTCATTAATAGTAACTATAAATACTATTTTGCTTACAGATGGACTAACTTTAGATAGCTTTATGCTTATTATTTCGTCATCTCCATAACCTTCACCGGTTCTGTTATCTCCAGAATGTATTACTGAACCATCAGGTGAACATGTCTGATTATAAAAGACAAACCAGTCATCTCCTATAACTTTTTCATCAGGTCCTAAAAGAAAAGCTTCTGAATCAAGATCATAATTTTGAGAACTTACATCCCATCCAAGGCATACATCAATTTCATCAAGAGCTGCATTGAATTTTGATAAACTCACTTTTTGTCCTTTTGCTAATATTACTCCTTCAGAATTGTTGTTTTGAGGAACTGAATTAAATGACTGCTGCATTTGCATATTTTGTCCAAAATTTTGAGAAGTGGCGTTAACAGGCTGCTGAAAACCCTGGTTATTAGCATATTGTGGTGTATTTTGATTAGTAAAATTATTGTTAGCATTTGTTGGATTTAAAGATAACGATGGTTTTGTGTTATTAGGTATATTAAACATAATATTAAGCTCCTTTCTCGTCTGTTGATATACATTTTATTTAATTAGTTACATTATATTACTGCCCAGTATTCATATAATCAAAAAATCTTTTATATAGGATGATATCCATATTATAAGTCCTTTTATTATACTTAATAAGGCGCTTACTGCTAAAAACATTATTATTACAGCCAAAAACCAAAAAATACTTATAATAAAAATTATACCATTATATATAAGTGCCTGTCTTTTTAACTCACTATTCATTTCAATATTTCTATTTGAAAATTGTATTATATGTTTTAAAGATAAAATTAAAAAAACAGAAGAACATATAAAACTTATTAGAAGATTATGGACTAATAAATTAAATAATGCAACAATTATAAAAACAATTAATAATCTAGATGATTTCATATTATCAAACATGAATATATTTTTCCTTATTATTTTGTTAAATATCTATGAGTAAATTTTTAATTTATTTTGTATATTTTACATTAAAATCAAAAAATACACACTTTTATTATATCATACATTTATAAAATTATTCAAATTATTAAAAAAGCTGCATTAAAGATTTTAATTATATATAGATTCTAAATTTTTATCAAAATATTTTATATCTATAAAATTTAATCTTTATATGCAGCTTGTTATTAAATACAGGTTAACAATTAATCATTATATTCATAATTAGTGATTTCTTTTATTGTATTATCTTCATTAACAAAAACAACTTTAGGTTTATATTCTTTTGCTTCTTTTTCTTCCATTTGTGCATATGCAATAATTATAACTTGATCTCCTGGCTGAACAAGTCGTGCAGCAGCTCCGTTAAGGCATATTATTCCTGAATCTCTCTTTCCTGGAATAACATATGTTTCAAGCCTGGCACCATTATTATTATCTACAATCTGAACTTTTTCATTTTCAATTATTCCAGCAGCTTCCATTAATGTTTTATCAATAGTTATACTTCCCATATAATTTAATTCAGCTTGAGTTACTACAGCTCTGTGTATTTTACCTTTTAACATTGTTAATATCATGATATTCCTCCCTGGTATGTGTATTTTCAAAATTTAAATTGGCAATATAAATATGAAATCTCTATATCTTATAGAATTTATTTAAATTTATATTTCATAAGTAAAATTATCTATTAATCTTGTCTTTCCAATATAAACTGCTATTGGTACAAGAACAGTTCTTTCAATATTTGAAACACTGATTAAATCTTCACTGTCAACTATTTCAACATAATCTATTTTAGCTAATGGTTCATTACTGATTTCAGAAATCATAGCTTCTTTAATTTTATCTGCATTTCTTTCACCTTTGTCTAACATATCCTTTGCAATTTTTAAACTTCTGCTTAAAACTAAGGCTGCCTTTCTTTCCATTTCATTTAAATAAGTGTTTCTTGAGCTCTTGGCAAGTCCATCTTCTTCTCTTATTATTGGACATGGTACTATTTCAACATCAAAACTCAAATCTCTTACCATTCTTTTTAAAACTGCAACTTGTTGGGCATCTTTTTGTCCAAAGTATGCTCTGTCTGGTTTAATTATATTGAAAAACTTAGTTATTACAAGACATACTCCATTAAAATGGCCTGGTCTTCTTGCACCGCAAAGAACATCTGTAAGGCCTGATACACTTACTGTAGTAGATTTATTATCAAAGTACATTTCAGATGGCTCAGGATTAAATACTGCTGCAGCTCCTGCATTTTTACATAATTCCATATCCTTTTCTATATTTCTTGGATAAGAATCATAATCTTCGTTAGGTCCAAATTGTGTTGGATTTACGAATACACTTACAATTACTTTATCATTTTCAGAAACTGCTCTCTTAATAAGACTTTCATGTCCTTCATGTAATGCTCCCATTGTTGGAACATAGCCAATAGTTAACCCTTGTTTTTTCCACTCTTTCACTAAATTTCTTACTTCATCAATTTTTTTTACTAACATACTGCTTCATCCTTTATAAAATATAATTATTGATAATATATAACTTTATTTTAAGTTATAACATTTTTAAAATCACTTAAACTTACATAACTGAGATTATAATAAGTTATCTTATAACAAAATATTAATATAATCTCTTTAATTCATTCTCATCAATTTTATAAGTATGTTTTTCCTCTGGAAAACTAACTTCTTTAACTTCTTTTACATATGAACTTATAGCTTCTCTCATTACAGAACCTATATTAGCATATTGTTTTACAAATTTAGGAACATAGTCATCAAACATTCCTAACATATCTTGATATACAAGTATCTGACCATCACAATCCTTTCCTGCACCAATTCCTATTGTTGGCACTGATACAGTTTTAGTTATAAGTTCAGCTACTTTTGCAGGTATACCTTCAAGTGTAATTGCAAATACACCAGCTTCTTCTAATGCTTTTGCATCAGCAATAAGTTTTTTTGCTGCCTCCTCGCTTTTTCCTTGAACTTTAAATCCACCAAATGCATTTATTGATTGAGGAGTTAATCCCAAATGTCCCATTACAGGAATCTGAGCATTTACGATTGCTTTGATTTGTGGTGCAAAATCTGCTCCTCCTTCAAGCTTTACAGCATTTGCTCCTCCTTCTTTTATAATTCTTCCGGCATTCATGACTGCTTGTTCAACAGATACGTGATATGATAAAAATGGCATATCACTTACAATAAGTGCATTTTTAGCACCCTTTTTAACAGCTTTAGTATGATATATTATATCATCTACAGTAACTCCTAATGTATCGTCATCACCTTTGATTACATTTCCTAAAGAATCTCCAATAAGTATTCCATTCACTCCGCTTTCATCTATGATTTTTGCCATTGAATAATCATAAGCTGTAAGCATTGCTAATTTTTCACCGTTTTCTTTAGCTTTTTGGAATGTTAAAACTGTATTTTTCACTATTCTGTTCCCCCTAATATTTTGAATATTTCTTTATGTTTCATTGACGTATTTAATAAATTTTTTAATGCATTTTCTTTTATATATAAATGTTCAAAGTCAATATTGTCTTTTTTATCAAATTCAGATATTGAATCATCAAATCTGCTGTTTCCAACGAGTTTTAATAGATTTAATGATAATGAAGTATATACATCTTTATCCTCATCATTTAAGACCTGAAGATGTTTTTTTATTGTATCAATATCACCTCTTACAGCTGGACCCGTTAAAGATTTCTCAAATCCATTTTCATAAATATTTTCAATATTTCCTTGAATTAATGGAAAGAGTGCATGAATTGCATCATGTTCGGTTAATCCAAGTTTTTCCAAATAACTTGTCCCAATATTAATAAGTGATAAAACAAGATTAGATACAAAAACATTTGCTAAATGATATGTAGCTGAATCATTTATATCTCTTATAAAATATTTATTACCAAGAGAGTTGATAAGATTTATAATTGGAATATCATCTATATTTTGAGCATTTAATTCTCCTTCAATTGAAAAAAACATATTTTCCATTTTATTTAAAGGAACTTCTTTATTAGAAAATGCAAACATGGGATGTATAGAATAGATTAATGCACCAGATAATTTAGCATTAGATAAAACAGTTGATTTGAGTGAACCACTTGCATGGCATACTGATTTGTTTTTTAAATCAAATTTTGATAGTTCTCTATCTATGGTTGAAATGATATCATCAGGTGTTGTTATAAATAATATATCGCTATCTTTAATAATTTTTTCATAACTTGTATATAATGTTGAATTTGTTATTTCTGAAGCTTTTTTAACAGAAGATGAATTTCTGCCATAGAAGCCGCTTAATTTTATTCCTTTTTGAGTAAAGTAACGTCCTAAATTCACGCCTACCTTCCCAGGACCAATAAATCCAATTTTTATATGGTATCACCTCCGATTTTAAGTGATACAACATCCTAATTTCAATCTCATTCATATAGATATGAGTTGTATTGATTCTAATGAAAAAAAGTCTGGTATAGTTCTATAAAGATACTACCCAGACATATTTTAACACTGTACAATATATTTTACAATAATTTTGTTATTCTTTTAACAAAAAATTCATGCTAATTCAAATAACTGGCTTCTATTTCTACACTTGTATCAGGAACAGGCAATGATTCTACAATTATTGAATCATCATTTTTTATTGAAGTCTGAACATTACTGAATTTTAAATCATTCATATTTTTCTTTTGTAATTCTTTATTGTCATTAAAATTAAAGTTTGTAATTTGAAAAATACTCACACCAATAATTGTTATTACTGAAGCTGTTACTATTAAATGCTTTAATTTCATAAAAGTTACCACCTCTTTCTATATTGATTATAACATTAATTTCAAAAAATTATTATTAGATTATTCGTATCTTAATGCTTCAATAGGATCAAGTTTTGCAGCCTTTCTTGCAGGATAGAGTCCAAAAAATACACCTATTGTCATTGAAAACACAAAGCTTATTAGAATTGTTGGAATAGAAATTGAAGCTTGAGTACCCATTACCATGCTTATACATGCACCAATAGATATTCCAAGTGCAATTCCAATAATTCCTCCTATTGCACATATTATTACAGCTTCTGTTATGAATTGTATCTGTATATGATAATTCTGTGCACCTAAAGCTTTACGTGTACCAATTTCCTTAGTTCTTTCAGTTACAGATACAAGCATTATATTCATTACACCTATGCCTCCTACAAGTAGTGATATTGCTGCAATTACTGATATTACAATAGAAACTGTTGAGAGCATTTTATTCATGGATTCAGCTTCATTTTCAAGTGCATAAGCTGAAGCTGTATACTTTTTATTATCTTTATAGTGCTTTGCTAAGTATTTAGTAAGTTCCTCAGAAATCACTCTTGAATCAGTACCTTTAGCTGGCTGTAATGTCATATATGAATAATTCTTGTTTTTTTCATTTTCTACAACACTTGAGACAGTGGTATAAAGCTGAGTTGTTCTTTCACTTTCTGATTCCATTCCCCCCATCCTCTCAAACATATTAGTCTGATATCTATATACTCCTACTATATAGTAAGTCTTAATATCTTCTGTACATGTGATTTTTATTTCTTTTCCGAGAGGATTTTCATTATTTTTGAATATTTTCTTTACAAAATCATCAGACACTACTGCAGCTCTTTTATCTCCTTTGACATCGTCTTCTGAAATGAATCGTCCTTTAATCAAATTTATATTTTCTACTTTTCCATAATCACTATTAACACCTACAATTGATACATTAGCTTTTGAATAACCTTTTCTCATAGTTCCTGTTGTAGAGTTATGAGAAACTGATATATTTTCTATTTTATTTTTAAATATAGATTTTATATTATCAACATCTTCATCAGAAAAGAGATCACTATCATCTGGTTCTGAATTCCAGTCATTATCCCTTGGACTTATCTGACATACTATATTATTGGCTCCAAGTTGTGATAAAGTATCATTCAATTCTGAACTTAAAGAATTTCCTATAGATACTATAGAAATAACAGAAGAGATTCCTATTATTATTCCCAGCATTGTAAGAAGTGAACGCATTTTGTTTGCTTTAAGTCCTGCTACTGCAAGCATTATATTTTCCATTATAAACAAAGCTTATCACTCTCCTCAAACCTTCTTGTATATTTTAAATTTTTTTCTTCTGAAATTATCTGTCCATCTTTTAAAGTTATTATTCTTTCAGTTTCTTTTGCTAACTCATTATTATGCGTTATAAATACTATTGTTTTATCTTCCTTTTCATGAACTTTATGAAATATGTCCATAACAAGTCTCCCAGTAGCAGAATCAAGAGCTCCTGTAGGTTCATCTGCAAGTATTATACTTGGATCATTTGCAAGGGCACGTGCAATTGCAACTCTCTGCTTCTGACCTCCTGAAAGTTCATTTGGTTTATGATTCATCCTATCTTTCATTCCTACAAGTTCTAAAAGCATTTCAGCTCGTTCACGTCTTTGTTTTTTAGGTACTCCAGCATACAGCATTGGAAGTTCTACATTGCTTAAAGCTGTACTTCTTGGAATAAGATTAAATGTCTGAAATACAAATCCTATCTTTTTATTTCTTATTTCAGAAAGTCTGCTGTCTTTAAGTGAACCCACCTCAATACTATCTAAAATATATTTACCATCAGTGGGCTTGTCCAATGCACCTATTATATTCATCAATGTACTTTTACCAGATCCTGATGCACCAACAATAGATACAAATTCGCCCTGTCTTACACTTATATTAATTCCTTTTAAAATATTAAGTTCATTAGGAGTTCCAATATAAAAACTTTTTACTATATTATCCATTATAATAATATTATTATTCATACATATCTCCTCCAAGAGGGGCAAGTGTAACTATTTCTCCTTCATCATAAAGATTTGGATCGCTTATTAATTTATCTCCTTCTTTTAAATCAGAATTATTAATTTCTACAGCCATATCAGTTTCAAGTCCTGTGGTAATAGGAATCTTGCATATTTCATATTTTCCGTCATCTCTTTCTTTAGCAATTTTAATAAACTTTTCATCATTCTCTTCTAAAATACTAGTAAATGGAACAGCAAAAACATTTTCTGATTTTTCAAGTATTATATTAGCTTTTGCGTTCATTCCAACCTTTATATAATCATTTTCTGATGGATTATCAAGTTTTATTTTTGCTTCAAATGTATTTGAAGTAGATGAACTGCCTGAAGAGTTGTTACCACTTTTTATATCAGAATCATTATTAGTATTTACAGCATCACTTAAACTAACAACTTTTCCTAATGCAAAATCATCATCTGGAGTTGCATCAGTTGTTACTTCTGCTTCTTGACCTGGCATTATCTTATTAATATCAACTTCTTTTACATTTACTGTTATTACAGGATCATCTAGATTCTCTACAGTAAATAATATTCCTTGAGCTGCATTTCCTACAGAAGCATTTACTGTTGTAATAGTACCACTTATAGGTGCTGATATTATACATTTATCAAGATCTTCCTTTTTACCTTGAAGTAATATTTCATCCTTATTGTTGTTATATTCTACAAGTGCAGAATTGTATTGATTTTTAGCATCTTCAACTTCTTGTTTTGACTTTATTTTTCTATTTTCTAAATCTATATAGCACTTATCATAATCTGATTTTGATTGTTCAAGAACTGATTTGGCATCATCTAGTTCTTTTTGTGTTGCAGCACCATTTTCAAATAAAGTCTCTTTTTGATTGTAGTCTTTTTGCGAATCATCAAGTTTTATTTTAGCAACTTTTAATGCTTCCTCACAGTCAGTTAGTGAAGAATCTATATTGTTATTGTATATATATTCAGCATTTTCATAAGTTTGCTTTTTTGTATCTAATTCAATTTTTGATTTTTGTTTATCAGCATCAATTGTTTGGCTTGTTTGAGAAATTTCTCTTTCAAGTTCACTTGAATCTAATATACACAATATATCTCCTTTATTAACTTTGTCACCAACTTTTACGTTGACTTCTTTTACAACATTGTTTAAAGTTGAATAAACATTTACTTTTTCATTGCTTTCTATATTGCCTAGAACATTTACATTTTTAACCAGATCTTCTTTTTGAAGTTCTATGTAATCTGTAATTACCTGTTCTTTAGGACTAAGAAAAGAATGTCCTCCTATTACGATGATTATAAGCAAAATTAAAACTATAGCAATTTTCTTCTTGTTGCTTTTTAAGTTTTTTATGCTTATACCTTTTGGATTAAGCTTCAATTTACCTTTCATTAAGCTTTTCATTTTATTTCCTCCCAAGATGTTTTTTAATACATAATTTTACTTATTAATTATATATTGTATTAATTTTATCAGATAAAGCTTAATTTTTTCTTAAGTTGGCATTAATATTATGTATATTATAGAAATTATTCAAAATTAATGCAGTAACTGATAGTTGTTATCATACATTATCAATCTATTGTAAATTTATTTTATGTCCTCCTTTTATTTCATATATTTTATTATTACAATTAATCCATACTGATTTATATCCAGGATTATATACAAAATCTCCATTGAAAGAAAATTTTAGATTTTCATATGCTTTAAGATAATCAACGATTTCAATATTGGTTGCATACCAAATATCATTTCTATTTCCTACTTTTCTGCAGAAATCTTCTATTAAACTCCAGTTATTATCTCTTTCAAATTCATAACTATGGCCCCATACATACATCAAATTCAATCTATTGCTCTGATTTATTGATAAAAATTCATCACACAGATTCATTAGATTTTCATCAATATGTCTACATGTTCCATTCCATTCATAAAAATCATCAGGAAGGTCAAAATTATTTGTCACTTTAACTGTTCTTGCATATTCTATTCCTAAATTTTCAAGAATGTCTTTAATTTTTTCATTATATAAGCCATAAGGATAAGAAAAACCTCTTACTGGATATTTTAAAATGTTTTCTAAAGCTTTTCTATTTTCTACTATCTGCATTATTGATTGAGTTATTTAAAGGGATATGATCAGCTGTATGGCATGCTATTTCATGACCTTTATATATGCTGAGGAGATTATTATTTATATCTATTCTTTTTCCATATTTCCGTATGCTCAAAGGGTCTTTATCAATATTTGAATTTAAGTGAAAAGTGGCTCTTATATTATATTTATTAAATATTTTAATAAGTGGAATATCATATTCTCTACCATCATCATAACTCATAGTTAACGCTTTTGTTTTTCCTTGAGGAAAACATTTGTATATTTTATTCATTAATCACACATCCTTATAAATAATAATATTAAAAAGACTGTTTATAAAAAACAATTATATACAACAGTCTTTCTTTATTTTCTCATATTTTAGTTAAATAATCTGCTTTTACCCATTACAGACTATTTAAACATTC
>NZ_CAKVKB010000088.1 GCF_934754915.1 uncultured Clostridium sp. | reverse complement strand
AATAATGTAAGAGTAATCCATAAATACCTCCTAAAAAGTTAATTCTTTACCAGCTCATTAGAAGTCTATAGAAATATTATAATTTTACTCGTAAGTAATTACATTCCAAGGATTAGCAATATTTTGAGGGATTTTATTTTTTTATTTTTATAGTTGAAAAATGTGAGGGTTCAAAATTATTTTGGTTATATATTTTTTGATATCATGATTAATTTTTGGTGTGTTAGTAGAAAAATTATTTACTTTAAAAAGTAATGTTGTATTATTAAAAAAACTATTTTTCTTAACCTAATTTCATATTTTTTTCTGTATTTTCAGAATGATAGTTCATTTTTTTATTTTTAATTTTTAACAGTTTACAAAATTATGGGACTTATTATAATTAGAATAATAAAGTCTTATGGAAAAATTTACTTAATTGCGAAAAGTGATTAGATGTTAAAACAAGGTGAAATACAATGTGATTTAAAAAATAGAGTACAGGAGAGGATAATATGGATATTAAGAAATACGAATTATTTGTTGATGTAGCGGAAACTGGAAGCTTTACTAAAAGTGCAGAGAGAATTGGATATACTCAGTCTGGTGTTAGTCATGTACTTAAAAGTCTTGAAAGTGAGATTGGCTTTAATTTATTTATTCGTTCAAAAAAAGGTGTCAAATTAACTCATAGTGCTGAAATCTTACTTCCACTTATAAGAGGACTTTTATCTAGTAATGAACGTGTTGAGGAAACTATTCAGGATATTAAGGGCTATGAAATCGGTAAAATCAGGATTGGGGCATTTACAAGTGTTGCAATTAACTGGCTGCCTAAAATCATATATCTTTTTGAAAAGAAATATCCTAAAATTGAAATAAGCATCAAAGAGGGAGGAACAGATGATATAGAAGAGTGGATTAATGAAAACACAATAGATATAGGTTTTTTAAGTGAGCGTCATATTAAAAACATGAAATTTATTCCCTTGTATGAAGATCCATTAGTTGCAATATTGCCACTAGATTATCCACTTAGCAAGAATAAAACTGTCCCTGTTGAGGCCTTTGATGGCAAGCCTTTTATAATATCTACAATAGGAACTGACTATGATATTCACCATGCATTGACTGATGCAGATGTAAAGCCGTTCATGAGATATTCATGTACAGATGATCATGCTATTATATCTATGGTTGCAAATAACCTTGGAATAAGCATATTGCCAGAATTAATAGCAAAGGATTATAAAAAACTAGTAGCTATAAGGCCATTGAAGCCTAATTATAATAGAATGCTTGGAATAGGCTATAAATCAGATGATATGCTGACGCCAGCAGCTAAAAAGTTCATAAAATTTGCACAAGATTATATAACAAATCAGTAATATTCATATAAGCTCATAGCCATGTATTTTTCTAATTCAGTTAAATACATGGCTATTTTTGTTAAAACATATACATGACAAATACTAATGAATAACAGGATAAAAAGTCGCTTTACTAATCATACATTGAGAAGTATACTAATCCCATAAACAGGAAAACAAATATAAGTTAATGCTTACATAGATAGGAGGTCATGATGAAATATATTTATGAATATCCTTTAAAACAACATATTGGTACACGAGTTGCTCCCGTGGTTGTCAATGGTGACAGCGTAAATCGAGGGCAACTTCTTGCGTTTCAGGGGGAAAATTCTCTTGGAGCAAATATATATGCCAGTGTAAGTGGAAAAGTCTTAGAAGTATCAGAAAGCAGCATAATTATTGAAGCAGATGAGCATCAAAGTAAGGACTACATTCATTTAAAAAAGTCAACTCCATTAGAACTTATAAAAGAGGCTGGTATAGTAGGGGCAGGTGGTGCTGGATTTCCTACATATGCAAAGTTCTCAAAGCCATTTAAGGAAAATGGAACTGTTGTAATAAATGCTGCTGAATGTGAACCGATTCTTTCACACAACATAGGCAGAATAGAAAAGAAACCTAAACAGCTTTTAAGAGGGCTGGAAATAGCTATGGAAGTAGCAAATGCATCAAATGGAGTTATTGCAATTAAGAAAAAACATCATGATGCAATAAAAAAATTAGAGGAAGCAAATACAAACAGCAATATAAGAATTGTAACTCTAGAGGACATTTATCCAATGGGTGAAGAAAGGGCTGTTATTAGAGAAGTATTTGGAAAGCTGTTATCAGTTAATTCACTTCCATTAGAGGCTGATGCAATTGTAATTAATGCAGAAACATCATGCAGAATACAAGAAGCTGTTGATGAGAAAAAACCGTTTATTGATAAAGATATTACGGTTGGTGGAAAAATAGCTGGTAATTCTAGCGAAAAATTAATTCAAGTTTTTTATGATGTGCCGCTAGGCATGAAGGTTTCAAGGGTATTTGAAATGGCTGGTGGTGTTACAAAAGATTATGGTGAGTTAATAATGGGAGGTCCATTTACAGGAAAGAGAACTACGCTGGATTCATCTATTGTAAAAACTACAGGAAGCTTGATTGCTTCAGAATGCTTTATGAAAGGTCCATCAAAAATAGGAATTCTAGTATGTGCATGTGGTGCTGATAAAGAGCGTCTGTGTGAAATAGCAGAAAGTATGGGTTCAAAGGTGGCTGGAGTAGAGTATTGCAAACAAGCTATAGAAGTAAAGGGTAGCAGAAAATGTGAGAATCCTGGAAAATGTCCAGGGCAGGTGCAAAAGGTAATGGCTTTGAAAAAAGCTGGAGCACAGGCAGTTTTAATAAGCAATTGTACAGATTGTTCAAATACAGTTATGTCATGTGCACCTAAATTAGGTCTTCCAGTATACCATTGTACAGATGGAGCATTAAGAGCTGTTAATCATAAATTAATAAGAAAATTCAGTAGAAACTAGGGGGTAAAAGATATGTCTATTACAAATGAAACATTAAAACTTCATATGAAAGATCCTGCTATATTTTGCTGCAGGAGACAAAAGGGACTTGTTATAAGTGCTGCAGATTTAGAAGATCCAACATTATTTGATGATATGGAAGAGGCGGGATTATTAACTCTTAGTCCAGATGGCCTTAAGATTGAACAGGTTTTAGGTAGTACATTGCTTACAGATGTTGAAGCTTTAACACCTATTACAGCAGATGTGCTAGATAAAATAAATGATACTACATCAGTAGAAAAAGAAGAAATAAAAGATAGTGAAGAAGAAAAAGAATTTAAACCAGTAGTTAATATGAAAGCAGGAGGCGATGGAATGATTCATATTGAAATTGAAAAAGCAGAAAATATTACAGGATTGAAATTAGATGTTCCTGTATTTGGAGGAGCAGGTATTAAAGAAACATATTGTACTGAACCTGCTGTAAAAGAAGAGCCTGTAGGAGAGAAAAAGGTAATCAGAACTCTTGTTAAAAAACATATAAAGATTACAGATGTTGAAATAGGTGAAGAAACATTCATAAAGGATGGAAAGATAAGCATTGATAAAAATATCGTAGAAAAAGCATTAAAAGAAGATCCTTTATGCAAGAGTATAGCTCTTGATGTAATTTACCCAGATAAACGTCATGTTTATACTGAAACAATCATGGATGTATGTCCTATTGCTACAAAAGTAGAAGGTGAGCTTGGAGAAGGCGTTACAAAGGTTGCAGATGGAGTTGTATTCATGTTAACAGGTGTTGATGAAGATGGTGTACAAGTTCATGAATTTGGTTCTTCAGAAGGATACCTTGATGAAAAGATGTATTTTGGACATCCAGGATGTGCTGATGAAAATGATATTATTATACGCTGTCATGTAGTTATAGAAAAGAATACAGGAATGACTCGTCCAGGTCCATTCTCAGCTCATAAATGCCAAGATTACATCATTCAAGCAGTACGTGATGAACTTAAAAAATATGATGGAGAAGTATTACGTGAAGAAATATGTGAAGATGTAAGACGTAGTGGAAATCCTCGTGTTGTTCTTGTTAAAGAAATTATGGGACAAGGTGCTATGCATGATAATGTAATATGTCCTACAGAACCTTGTGGAATTCTTGGAGGCCAGAAGAATGTTGACTGTGGTAATGTACCTATTATGCTTACACCAAACCAAGTAAGAGATGGTTCAATACATGCATTAACTTGTATAGGACCTGCTACTAAGGAAATGACACGTCACTACATTCGTGAACCATTAGTAGAAGGATTAGCTGCTGATGATGAATTTGACCTTATTGGAGTAGTATTTGTTGGTTCACCTCAAGTTAATGATGAAAAAATGTGGGTATCAGAAAGATTAGGTTCTCTTCTTGAATCATTAGATATAGATGGATGTATCATAACTACTGAAGGATTTGGTAATAACCATATTGATTTTATACAACACATAGGACAAGCTGGAAAGAGAGGCATACCAGTAGTTGGAGTATCATTCTGTGCATATCAGGGCCAATTAGTTGTAGGTAATAAATATGCAACAGCAATGGTTGAAGAAAATATGGACATGGGAGGCTTTGAAAATAACATAGCTGGATGTTCATGTGTAACTAAGGAAGTAGCTGCCCGTGCAATTCAAATGTTAAAGAATAAGATGGCAGGAGTAGAAATCAAGCCTGCATCTAAAAAATGGAGTAACGACATTATCAATGCTAATAACAAGCTTTTAGGTCTTCCTGAAACTAAATTAGTTGATAATGGGACATTACATTAATGGATTATGTTATCAATCCTGTAAAAATGGGAGGCCTTATTAAAGAAGTATGTGACAACAGTATAAAAGTACATTTGCACGGCAGGTTAGGAGTTATTTCTATTCCTAAGAATCTTGTAATGCCACATGAATCTTTAGAAATAGGCTGTGATATGGAATTTTATTTTAGTTATATTCAAGTAGTTGAAGATCCATATGATTATGATTCTTCAGATATGATTACAAGCCATGAAATCATGCCATGTTTATTAGGTGGAAAGATTTCAGAAGTAAATGATACAGCAACTAAATTAGAAATTATGAATCAATTGGGAACTATTGCAGTGCCTAGAAGATGGGTATTTACACCTGTTCCACTTAAAGAAGGTCAGAATGTAGAATTTTATTTCAGCTGCATGCAGGTAATAGGAAAAAGAAATATCCCAGTTGAGTGTATATAGGAGGTAGAAATATGAGTTTAACAACAGTAGCAGGAATGCAATCAGAAATTTTTGTGCCAATTACACCTAATCCGGTGTTTACAGAATTAAAAAAGCCATTAAGTGAATGTAAGGTAGCTTTTATTACAGCAGGAGGAATACATATTAAGAGCCAGGTTCCATTTAATACTTCAGGTGATTTCTCTTATAGAACTATTCCTTTTGATACTCCATCAGATGAGCTTATGGTAACTCATGGAGGTTTTGATAATTCAGATATTAATAAGGACGTAAATGCAATGTTTCCTATTGATAGACTTCATGAACTTGTAGAAGAGGGATTTATAGGATCACTTCCAGAAGAAACATATACATTCATGGGGGGTGGAGGAAATGTTGAAAAATTCAAAAATGAGACAGGTCCAGAAATCGCTAAAAAGTTAAAAGCACAGGGGGTAGACATAGTTCTATGTACTGGTGGATGTGGAACATGCCATAGATCAGCAACTATTGTTACAAGATGCTGTGAAGCTGAAGGAATGAGCTGTGTAGTTATAGCTGCACTTCCTCCAATAGCAAAACAACAAGGTGCTCCTAGAATTACAGCACCACATGTACCAATAGGTTCTAATGCTGGTGAGCCTAATAATATTCCTCAACAGACAGCAATTATAAAGGAATCATTAGAATGGGTACGTGACTGCCCAAGCTATAATGCTACAAAAGTGCTTCCATATGAATATAGACATAATGTATAAAGAGTAAAAGAATTTAATTCATCAGCAGCTTAACAATGGATGTTTTGCTGCTGACTTATAATATCTAGGATTGTGTAATTTAGAAAAGAGTGGTGAAATAGTTATCATGACAAATTCTAATGAACTACACAATAAAATAGTGGTTTACAAATGCAGTAATGTATGAGTATAATATATATAAGTAAATAAAAGGTAGGCAAAGGTGCTTTATTTAAAGTAATTTGCCTGCTTTTTTTTATAAGCTTTTTTAGAGAAAAATCTTTATAAAAAATCAGATAATATGTAAATAGAAAATATAATAATTTTTTAATATCGAGGAGGAATAGTTATGAAAAAGAAAATATTAGCTATATTAATGTTAGGGGTTATGGCTTTCTCTATTATAGGATGTGGAAGTTCTAAAAGTAGCAGTTCATCTTCTACTAAGTCAACAGAGTCAGCAAAAGCATCAACAGAAAAGGTAGAAGATTCAATGAAAGGAGTTAAAGTTAAGATAGGTACATCTGGATTGTTTGGACCATTTTCTTATTATGATACTGATGGAAAAACATTGATTGGATATGATATTGATTTAATTAACGATCTTCAAAAGATTCTTGGATTTGAAATTGAAGGCGGTATTAAGGCAATGGATTACTCAGCACTTACAACTTCAGTTGTTGAAGGAAAGCTAGATGTTGGAGCTGCTGCATTATGTGCAACTGATGAAAGAAAAGCAGTAATGAATTTCTCAGAGACATATTGTGATTCAGGGCTTACTGTTATGGTAAACAAGGATAATGATCAAGGTATTACAGGAGTAGATTCATTGGCAGGCAAGACAGTAGCAGTTGAAAAGGGAACAGCTTCACATATTTATGCACAAAAGAACCTTTCAGATGCAAAGCTTGAAGTACATGACACTATTACAACAGCTTATGAATCTTTAGAACAGAAAAAAGTAGATGCAGTTATTCAAGATGCTCCAGGATGCGCATTTTATATTAAGACAACAGAAGGAACAGCGGCAAAGGTAGTTGGAGATGAGTTCAATAAAGGACAATCACCATATGCAGTTGCTTATAACAAGGATTTTAAATATAAAGATCAATTTGATGCAGCACTTGAAAAGTTAAGAAAAGATGGTGAATTAGATAAGCTTTATGATAAGTGGTGTAAATAGTAATAAAGGCTTAGTGACTTTATAGAAAGGACAGGTAGAAATATGAATATACAATTCTATCAGACAATTTTACCTATGCTGTTTCAAGGTGTTAAGGTTACATTCTTCATAGCAGTAGTAGGTATATTGTGTGGATTGATAATTGCAGGCTTTTGTGGTTTCATTCTACAATCAAAATTAAAAGTTTTAAAGATTATAGCAGAAATTTATATTTGGATTATTCGTTCAACACCATTAATGGTACAGGCACTATATGTATATTTTGTTATTCCTAAATTAACAGGAATAGATTTTAAAGCAAATACAGTTGGTATTTTTGTCATAGCATTAAATTCAGGTGCATTTATGTCAGAAATAATAAAGGGTTCATTACAGAGTATTGATTTAGGTCAAAAAGAGGCAGCTGCCTCTTTAGGCCTTACAAAATTCCAGACTATGTTTCATGTAATTATTCCTCCAGCAATAAAAATTGCTCTTCCAGGATTATTTAATCAGTTTATCATTTCTGTAAAAGATACAGCTCTTTTATCTGTAATAACAGTAAATGAAGTAACTCATCAGGCTCAGACTTATGCATCATTAAGCTTTCAGACAATTCCAACTTACACAGTATTAGCTGCATTTTATTTGATTATAATATCAGTTCTTATCGTTCTTCAGAAATTTATTGAAAAGAAAATGGGGTGAGTAATTATGATAAATGTTAAACACTTAAAAAAGAATTATGGTGATTTAGAAGTTTTACGTGATGTTAATATACACATTAAGCCAGGTGAAGTTGTATGCATTATAGGGCCATCTGGCTCAGGTAAAAGTACATTTTTAAGATGTATAAATCAGCTTGAAACAGCTACAAGCGGAGAGATACTTTATAATGGCGATAACATTTTTGATAAATCATATGATATTCGTAAATTTAGAGAAGAGGTAGGAATGGTTTTTCAAAGATTTAATCTTTTTCCCTTAAAGACAGTTTTGGAAAATGTAATGCTTGCACCAGTTCTTACAAAGCATAAGACAAAGGCAGAAGCAAAAGAATTAGCTATGGAGCTATTAAAAAAGGTTGGTCTTGAATCTAAAGCAGATGTGTATCCATCTACACTTTCTGGTGGACAGCAGCAGCGTGTGGCTATAGCAAGAGCACTAGCTATGGAACCACAGGCACTTTTGTTTGATGAACCTACATCTGCATTAGATCCAGAACTTGTTGGAGATGTTTTAAATACAATGAAGGAATTAGCTAAGGAAGGTATGACTATGATTGTTGTAACTCATGAAATGGGATTTGCAAAGGATGTGGCAGACAGAGTTGTATTTATGGCAGATGGATTAGTTGTAGAAGAGGGCAAGCCTTCAGAGGTATTTGAAAATCCAAGGGAAGAACGTACAAAATCATTCTTAGCAAGATTTTTAACAGCATAGGGGGAAGTACACATGGGTAAATACGTTATTACAATTACAAGACAGTTTGGCAGTTTAGGACGTCCTATAGCTAAACGTCTATCAGAAATTCTCAATATAGAATATTACGATAGAGATATAGTAGAGGCTTCTGCTGAAAAATTAAATCTTCCCGTATCTTTTATAAGTGATCAGGAGGAAAGCAGTTCAGATTTCTTTAAAATGTTATTTCCTCTTGGAACACAGAATGCAGGCAATCAGAAAAAAATATTTGAAACACAATCAAAGATTATTCAGGAATTAGCAGATAAGGAAACATGCATTATAGTAGGAAGATGTTCTGACTATATATTGAGAAATGAAAAAAATGCAATGCATGTATACATTTATGCTCCACTAGATGCCAGAATGAAAAACTGTGTTGAAAGCTTAGGCATGAGTAAATCAGAGGCAGAAAAGATGATTTTAAGCGTTGATAAAGCAAGACATTCATTTCATAAGCAGTATGCAAAATATAGTCCAGAGGAGCCTAGTTCAAAGCATATCTTAGTGAACAGTGCTTTTTTAGGAGTTGAGGGTACTGCACAATTACTTGCATATACTGTGAGAAAGAAATTTGGAGAGTTAAAGGTCGTTTAAGAAATTAAGATAGGAGGTATTCATATGAAGTTCAATCCTAAAACAATGGGATATAGATATCAATTTAAAACTATAGATTCTCATACTATGGGTGAGTCAACTAGGATTATATATGATGGTTTTCCAGATCTTCCAGGTGAAACAATGATGGAAAAGAAGCAGTATTTAGAGAAGCATTATGATAAGTGCAGGGAAGCCATTATGCTTGAACCAAGAGGACATAGAGATATGTTTGGTGCACTTCTTACAGAGCCAGTCCATGAAGAAGCTGATATTGGAGTAATATTTATGGACAGCGGTAATTATTTAAATATGTGTGGACATGGAAGTATAGGGGTAGCCTCTATGGCTGTTGAAACTGGTATGGTTAAAGTAACTGAACCATATACTGAAGTAGTACTTGATGCACCATCTGGAATTATTAGAACAAAGGTACATGTAGTTAATCATAAAGCTGTGGACGTTAGTATATTAAATGTTCCTTCTTTTTTGTATAAGACTAATCAGATAATAGATACAGATAAGTATGGAACCATAATGTATGATATTTCATTTGGAGGTTCTTTTTTTGCTTTAGTAGATGCAGATATTATAGGCCTTAAATTAACTATAGATAATATGAAGGAAATCACTGATTTGGGAATGGAGCTTAGGAGAAAGATTAATGAAGCACAAGATATCCAGCATCCATATTTAGATATAAAAACTGTGGATTTAGTTGAGTTTTATACACGTGAATGCAGTGAAAAGGCTAATATGAAAAACTGTGTTATCTTTGGAGGAGCTCAAGCAGACAGATCACCATGTGGAACAGGTACAAGTGCTAAGATTGCTGCACTTTATGCAAAGGGTGAGCTTGAAATAGGAGAGGAATTTATGTATGAAAGCATTATAGGTTCTTTATTTAAAGGAAAGGCCACTAAGGAAGTTGAAGTAGATGGCAGAAAAGCTATAATACCTGAGATAACAGGAAGTGCGTATATTACTGGAATTAATACATGGATTTTAGATGATGATGATCCCCTTGAATTTGGATTTAATATTGATATTAGTTCAATGAAGAAGGAAGGCGTTGCTCAATAACAAAAGCAGAAGGGAGTATATACTTATGATAAGAATAGATAAATCATATTATTTTGCTGCTTTAACAGTAATTTTGTGGTCAACTCTTGCTACTGTATCTAAGATTCTTCTTAATAATATTAATGTTATGCTTGTACTAGCCGCTACAAGTGTGATTGCTTCAGCAGTTCTATTTTTATACAATCTTTTTCGTGGTAATTTGAATCAGTTTCGTAATCTCCCATTTAGAGAAATTTTATCAATATGTTTATTAGGATTTATAGGATTCTTTTTATATAACTGGTTCTATCTTTTAGGAATAGCAATGATTCCATCACAGCAGGCTATGATTATAAATTATCTGTGGCCTGCCCTTATTATTGTGTTTTCTGCTGTTTTGTATAAAGAAAGATTAACATATAAAAAAATACTAGCAGTTATAGCTTCATTAATAGGTGTAACTATCGTTGCCATTAATGGCAACGCTCATTCATTATCAGGAGGAAATCTAAAGGGAGTTATATATTGTCTTATTGCAGCAGTATGTTATGCACTTTATGCAGCTCTTAATAAGAAACAGACTTACCCTAAAGAACTATCCATGTTTATCGTATTTTCTGTAACTTCAATTATTTCAGTATTGTGCTCTATTATGAATGGAAGCATAGGGCAGATTGCTCATTTAAATGCAGGTATGTGGATAGGAATTTTCTATAGCGGGATTTTTATAAACGCTGTGGGATACACAAGCTGGATGCTGGCATTGGAATATGGCAATACTGCTGTTATTTCAAATCTGGCTTATATTGTCCCTTTCTTGTCTATGATATTTGCAAGGATTGTTTTGAAGGAGGAAATATCTATTTACTCTATTGTGGGCATTGTTATGATAGTAGGGGGAATAGGATTGCAGATAAGGGAAGCATAAAGTGAGTTTCAGCTGGCTTATATGTTTTTACTAATAATTTATGGAACGACAACAAGCAAAATCACATTAGGTTTCTTGTAGTCCAGTTTATAATAAAGTGGGATGGCAGATGTGAACAATGTATGGCATGTATACAATATTGTCCTAAAGAAGCAATACAATTTTAGCAATATAAACTTAAATTAATTACTAGACTTGTGCAGTAAATAGGAAAAATTTAAGCTGCTAGCCCTAATTTGGAAATAGTAGACTCTAGACTTATCCCGTTATCTGCACATTCATGTGCAAAAGCGACTATTTTTACCAAATAGTTGTTTCGGAAGTGTAAAATTACATCTCCAACATTTTTTAATTTATATAATTTACCATATTTAATTTTAAAAAGCTCAAGGAAAGTATATGTTAAAAATATCATACTCCAATATCTATGTATTGACTCTAATGACTGTATTTGAAATTCATCAAAACCAAGAGCAGTTTTATGATATCTATAACTTACTTCAATATCCCATCGCTTTTCATAATATGAAATTATAGTTTTATTATCAAGTGATACATCAGTACTTATAATAAATGATGGTTTATCAGATAAATCCTGTTTATTCCAACTTATAAGTATAACAGTATTTTCTATGTCATTAAGTTTTCCTTCATATCTGTAAACATAGTACTTGTTATTACTAGCGG
Source organism: uncultured Clostridium sp. (assembly GCF_934754915.1). Lineage (GTDB taxonomy): Bacteria > Bacillota > Clostridia > Clostridiales > Clostridiaceae > Clostridium. The sequence goes on along the minus strand of NZ_CAKVKB010000088.1, from coordinate 2,057 downwards.
TAACTACACTAGTTTCATTACTTTTAATATATGAAGAAAATTTTCCGACATTAGTTTTAATGCCAGCTGGATAGATAACTCTGTTAGATTTTATTCTACCTATAGTATGACAACCATTTATTAAACCGTGAAGCAAAATTTTTGCTGAAGTATACCACGAATCAACCAGCAAATAATTGATTTTAGTTACTGGAGCGAATTCATTTATTAGTTCCATTGCAAGCTCATTTTCATCTAAAAACTTTTTAGACAGCTTTTTACTAGATTCCTTTCGGTGATATTGTTTGAAATTTAAAGGTATAGAATAATCTTTAATCTTATAGTGAGATGTAACTAGACAGTGTGACCACTTTGGTTTGTTACCATCTGCATGAGAATTGTGAAAATCCAAACCCTCAATTTTTTTAGTTGAAGCATTCTTCTTACTTAAAGTATCATCAATAATCAGAAATCCAATATCGTTATCTTCACAAGTTTTAGAGATTTCAGATATTGCATGAAATATGCGTTCTTCCGTCACATATTCATGATTCCATGAATATGTGCTCAAAAATCTTGAACCAGTACTTCTATGTCGATTAGATGTAAGTTTATTGTAGGCTGCTGAAATTGTTTTATTTCCTTCAGTTATGATTATTCCAGAAGTTAAGTTTACCATATGGTTCTTTATCGCAGAAGAATATGGCAAATTTAACTCTAAAATATAGTTGCTAATAAATTGATTTTGGTTTAATATTGTTGTCGGCATATAAATCTCCTTAGATTTTGGTTTGCAACAATAATCTAGCATGTTTGAGGTTTATATGCTACTTTTTTCTATAAAATTATGTTGGTAAAATATGAATTATAATCCAATGGTAGATTTTCTCAAATTAATGCACAAGTCAAGATTATATAATTTAAATTTACATCTAAAATTATAAATAAATCCAATATTAATAAATTAGAAATAAAAGTTTACATAGTCTAATATGTTATAATATAATTACCAAAAAGAAAAGAGGTGTTATACCTATGAAATGGAGCGAAGTAAAGAGTTTATATCCAAATAAATTCATTAAATTTGAAATTGTAGAAAGTCATGAAGATGAGAAATATAAATATGTTGATGATATTGCAGTAATAAAAGTAATGAAAGATGGTCATGAAGCAATGAAAGAATTTGCAAACTGCAAAAATGGTCAGCTTGTATATAGTACTGCTAATGAAAATATCGTAATAGAAAAAGTAAAAAATATTGGAATAAGAAGGAGTATATAATGAATTTAAAATTACAATTAAAAAGTGGATTACTATATACTTCTATTAAAATTGAGCATGGAGGGAAAAATATAGTTGTAAATGATGTTATTGTAGATACAGGTGCATTTCATACAATAATATCACCTGATTTTTTAGAAGAACTACAGGCAGAATTTACAAATGAAGATATGTTGATTGAAGCATATGGCTATGGAGGAGCTTCAAGCTATGCTGTAAGAAAAAGAATTGATACTATTTCATGCGGAGATATTAAATTAGATGATTTCAAAATAGATTTTGGACAGATAGATCCAGATGAAAAAGTTAATGGATTATTAGGACTGGATTTTTTTAGAGAAGCAGGAATTGTTTTAGATATAGCTGATTTAAATATGTATAGAAAAAGATAATATTTTGTTAAATGGTAAAACAACACATAAGCTACATTAAAAGAATTATGTGTTGTTCTTAATTTTTATTGAGGGATTATGCATTTTCAATAAAAAATTAATTTATGATATATTTTATATTTATTATAAATTAAAAGGTATTATTTTATTTATGTGTGGGTTTGATTTATAGTTAATATTTGATATAAAATTTATATTTTTTGTAATAATTATTAATTTTGGATTTAACAATATAATTAAGTTAGTATGTAATATTTATAATAAAGTTTATATTTTAGGAAAATAAGAGTAAGGGAGGTATGAATGTAATATATGAATAGTAATATTTCGTAAGCGTCAAAAAATCCACGACTACAAAACATATAAAGCTTCCTGTTAAAATGAAAATAAATTCATTTTAACGGG
>NZ_CAKVKB010000087.1 GCF_934754915.1 uncultured Clostridium sp. | reverse complement strand
ATAAGTGTTTTTAATCAATCCAATTATGAGTCGTAATCCACGTATTGACAATAGGAGGTCACTTCATATTATCTAGAAACTATCGCACAAAATGCTGCAACTACTATCGCAAAAGGTAGTTTGGGATTCTTTGAATCATTGGATCCAACCGACAAGTCTGGGGCTCAAGCTGTTTTAAACGGATACATCCTTGAGTCAGATGGAAAATTAGATAGCGAATTAATTAAGTATACTAAATTGGGTGATGAAAATGATGCAACAAGCTTAGAAAATATGAAGGCTGCTATTGAGTATTTAAAAGAGTGTAATGCGATTCGTGAAAAAGATGGAGTGGCTCCTTTAAAGGTAGATTACTACACTATGGCATTAACTCAGTTAAAGGCAAATTGGTCCGCAAAAACGGATGAAGGTCATTATTCTAAACTATATTGTAATGGTGAAAATATTGCCAATGGTTATGGTGGATTTATGGGAAGTCCATTTAAGGGTTGGTATACCGAAGAAAAAGTAGTGTATGACTATATTTGTCAAAAATATGGAACAGGATTATCTGAATATGACACAAATAAATATGCTAAACAAATTCAAAATGATCCTACATTATTAAAAGAAGCAATTGATGCTTGTGGATTTCATTATTATACAACAAGTGAGGGCCTCACTGAAAAACAAGTGTTGATGCTTAACCAAAACCACATTCAAGTTGGACATTACTTTAATGTAATTGAAAATCGTTTTGTATCAACTGGATTTGCGATTAATCAGCATGGAACAATGGGAACGGGTAATTTCTTTGCTCAGGATTTTATGTGTGATACGAATACGTCTTATCATAACCATACGCATATTATTAGAACAGTTGAAGAGTTTGAAAAAGAATTTAATGCTTATTATGATTCACTAATGAATGCACAGGCAAATTATAATAGAGCAAAAGCTGAGTTAAGTGAAATTGCTTCTGAAAAGGTAGCTGAAGAAACAAAATTGAGTGGTTTAAATACACAAAAATCAAATAAAGTGGCTGAAAAGGGTACTTTAGAAAATAATAAGAAAGAGGCTGAATCTAAATTAAAAGAAGCTCAGAATGTTTATGATAAATTAAAAAAGGAAATTTCTGATATGAAGGCTCCTGGTTATACTTCGACTATTGATGGTCAAATTACATCGTTACGTAATGATTTAGATGCTAAAAATGGAGAACTTGCAAATGCAAAAGTAAATCTTGCTTCAGCTAAGTCTTCTTTGGAAACTGCTGGTAAAGATGTAGCTAAAAAGTTTGATGAGAATACAAAGGCACAAAATGATGTAACTTCTAAAGGTGATAAATTAAGTCGTGTACAGCGTAAAAAGCAAGAAACTAAAAAAGCAGCTGATGCTCTAAAATTAAAGGTTGATCAATTAAATGCTGATATTCCAGCAAAGAAAGCGTTGGAGTCTAAGGCTAAAGATACTGTTGATACTGCGACTTCTAATCAAAAGTCTGTGTCTGATGAATTGGATGTTGCTAAGAACAATGTATTGACTAAGCAACAAGATGTTGATGGTAAAAAAGCAACAATGGATGCAAAGAAGAGATTGTATGATCAATTTGTTAATAGGGATCAAGAATTAAATAGATTGTATGATTCTATGAATAAGGCTTTGGATGAATTGGATGAGGTAAACAAGGCTTTTGATTTAACAAATGAAGATATTAAAAATAATTCTACTTTAATTTCGAATTTAAAATCTCGTATGTTAACGTTGAAACAAACTTTAAAAGAATTGGATAATGTTTCTAAGAACTATGCTGAAATCAAGAATAATCCTGAAACAGAAGTATACGTATCCGAATTAGATGATGCATTGTTCTTGAACTTACATGGATTAGTTCAGAGTGCAAAAGATTTGTTGGTTAACTATAGAGGTGTTTATGAAGAAAATGCGGATGTTGTTGAACAAAGAAGACAATTGTATTCTGAAATGTTAGGTTATGAAGCTGATTTGGTTTTATATGAAAAAGGTTTAACTACAGCAAAAGATAACTTGAACAAGTATTTAGATGTTGAGAAGAAAAAAGAGGAGGCTAATAAAAAGGCTGAGTCTGAAAAGAATACAACAAAAGTAGTAGACACTAAGAAAAATACAACTACTGTAAATACGGGTGTTAATACAGACTTCGAATTAAGCTTGGTTGCACTCGCTGCTAGTATGGGTATAGCTATTTCTTTATTAAAAAAGAAAAAAATGAATAGTTAGATAATTTGTTGAGTATCGTTTCTAAAAAGCGGTACTCTTTTTATATAGGTAAATTTATGTATCATTCGTTAAGTGGGTTTGTGTGCATATGATGATTTATGGTTAGTTTGTTTGTGAAAACGCTTTATTTGTGGTTGATGGATTGGTTTTGTAGTTTTAAAATGTGTATATAGGAGGGTTTGAAAATGAATAGATTAACTAAACAGTTACTGTCATTGGGGTTGAGTGTAGTAACTGTGGCTGGTATGGCTTCGCCAGTGTTGGCAGATGATGAAGTTTCAACAACAGAACCAGAAACAACTGAGGTTGCCAAACAATCAACAGATGTTGTAGATCAGCCTAATGAAAATGTTGCAGATCAACCGACAGAGAATACTGAGAAGCCTGTTGAATCAAACAATGAAACGGTGGAATATGTTGTTGATGTTTATTTAGATGGTAAGCAAGAGATTACTCCAACTTCAATACAGTTGTCTAAGAATTGGTCTGAATTAGAGGTAAGGAATTATATTGAAGAGAATTTTGCATATGGTCGTATCATTGTGTCTTTAGAAACTAAAGAAAATTCGCAATATCCGAATGCTACTTATTATGTTTTAAATTTGGAAACGCCAAAAGAAGTGAGTGATGACTACAAAATTATTTTGAATGTGAATGGTGTTGAGACTACACAGAATGTTCATCTTACGGAAGATGATTTTAGAATATATGGTACTGTGTATCAATATATCAAATTAAAATGTATTCCGGATGGATATCATATTGATTATACTAAAGGAAAAGATTTAAGCCGTGGAATTGTATTATCGGGTTCAAATACGTATAGAGCGTATTTGTTAAAGAATTCTGAGGCTACTTCGAAAAAGAAATTTACAGTTAAAGTATTAAAGGCTGAAAGATCTTTGGTTGATGAATTTGAAAGTGCGAGTGTAGAGTATAATACGATTGAATATGATAGTGAAGATAGAACTGGAATTGAAGATTATATTATTAAGACTTGTTTGCCTAAGGGTTATATTGTAAACGAGAGTTATGCATTAAATGATATTTATCAACTTGATGATAGTACTTATTGTATGGTGGCTTACAAGATTCAGAATAATGAAGAGATTGCAGATCCTGATAATTGGACAACATATCACTTTATTTATGAAGATGAAAATGGACATAATGTTATTGAAACTCGTCTTGATACTTTAATTCGAAAAGACAATTGTTTTACTTTATCTGATAATTTGGCAATTCCAAAAGGCTATAAGACAATTGGTGATAAGTTTTATGTAGATGGAAAAGATGCTGATGGTTTTCCGATTGTGAAAGTTAAGCTTGAAAAGGGAGAACAAAAAACAGCTATCACTTATAGATTGTATAAGAGTTCTGATGGTACGAATGTTAAGTTCAAAACTGTAAATGTATTTGCACAGGATATTGATAAAAACAAAAATGGTGCAATTGATGATGAAGAACTGGAAGCTGTAGTTCCAAAGGGATATAAAAATTCTGGATTGTCACCTCAAGCTGGAGGCGTTATTTACCAGGATTCTGTTTCTGTGCAATCAGGATATAAAATGTCTTTATTCTTAGAAGAACTATTTACAGTAACAAAACCTTCTAGCTCTAATGAGGCAGCTACTATTACTGGTGTGGATACAACTGAAAAACTAGCTAATAGTTTAAATGAACAACAACAAGTGGCTTATGATGAAGCTGTTAAAGAAGGTAAGAAAATTGAATTTAAGCCAGTTGTAAAAGATGAAATCAAGGCTTCTGATAAAAAGTTATTATTAGCTTATTCGGATGATGAAGATACTGAAGTGGTAAATGCATTTGATATTGAAATTGAACTTGTGATTGATGATAAGAAAGAGGGCAATATTTCTGAGACTGCTGGTAAGTTGACATTCCAAGTAGCTATTCCTGAAACTTTAAAGAAAGATGGTCGTAAGTTCTATGTATTACGTGCTCATGATGGTAAGGTTGAAAAACTTCCTGTAAATGAGGATGGAACATTTGAAACAGATAAGTTCTCTTCTTATATGTTAGTTTATGAGGATGTTAAGGAAACAACTCCGGAGACGAAACCGGAAGTTAAGCCTGAAGTAAAACCAGAAGTGAAACCTGAGACAAAACCGGAGGTAAAGCCTGAGACAAAGCCGGAAACAAAACCGGAAGTTAAGCCTGAAGTAAAACCTGGAACTAGTACAGAAACTAAACCAGAAGTAAAACCAGTTGCTAAGCCAACTACAACAGATACAAAGAAAAACAATACAGTTAAGAAAGATGTTAAGAAGAATAAGAAGGTAAATACAAGTACAAAGACTTCTAGTACATTGTTTACTGGATTATTGGGTATTTCTATTGTTGGCTTAGGTGCAGTAGAAGTGTTGCGTAGAAGAAATAAATAGTTTGATTAGAGGGTAAGTGGATTCTTGCCTTCTTTTTATATGGAAATATAAAAAGAGCGTTTAAGCTCTTTTAGTTTGCCTCTAACATGTCGGCTAGGGAAGTGTCTTGTACAAATGTATTTGCGTTATTCATAAACAATACGTCAGTGATTAAATCGTCTTTAATGAGTCTTGTGTAGTCTTCAAAGTAATATCTGGCGTCTATTACTGTTATTGAATTAAATTGTGGAATCAAGAATGGTATTAGACTATTCGCATAGGAATCTTTGATCAATAGTAGGTGTCTTTTTGAGTTGTTGTCTACATTGATGTGGAATAAGGCTTTGTTGCCTCCCATAAAGACTGTGTATTGGTCTTTTGTTTCGAGTGCGTCTGAGTGATATATGGTTCTTGATTTTTTGTTTGTGGATTCGTCTGTGATGACGTAATCGCATTTATCTTTTGGTACGTAGATATCAATTTCGTCTTTGATGTTTACGCTTCCTGTTTTATTGGCAAGCGTTCCTTCGAAGTTTGTCGTAACTGGATATATTGTATAATCGGATTGTTTGGTTGTTTCAAGGTTAAATGCTTTGGCTATGTCTTGATAGGCATAGTATGAGGCAAGGCTTGTCCAATGGTGGTCCGTTTTATAATATAAGTATTCGTCTTTGTGTTTTCTTAGTGTATTTCGTAAGTCTATTTTTACAATGGAATCATCTAATTGACTATAGATATTGTCTATTTGTTTATCTTGGTTTAGGGTAACAGCATATTTTGGCAGGTACTCTTTTTTTATACTTATCGCATTTGGCACTGTCACAAATCCTACGTTGAGTTCTGGATTGTTTTGTTTAAATGTGTTTATGGCGTTTAGATTTCTTTCGAGTTGTTCCTTGTTTGGCTTGGCTGTTTTTTCTATAAGGCCTTGTTTAGTCAAGAATACGTCTTGTATTTCTTTGATGCCAAATGTTTTTTGAATCAAGTATTTAATGTGTATGTTTTGATCTCTACATATGAATTGATCAGAGAACCATGTGTTTAAGTCTTTTGTGTATTGTCCGGATAATACGTGTTCAATATTCCATGATGGAAAGGTTTGTAGGGGTCTATTTTCAGTTTCGGATTGTTTATGATCAGGAATAATAATATTTGTAGTCATTATTATTAAGGTTGCAACACTAACAACTTTGGCTAGGCTGCTTGCCATAATGCTTGAATATTTGTGTTTCATGTTAGACCTCCTTTTCTAGAATGCGAAGTATAGGAAGGAATGGTAGGTTCCTCCTACAATAAATGCGATGCATACGATTAATAAAATTATGTAGATTGTCCATGTTGTGTATACGGCTTTCATTTTGTATTGGTTGTATACAAAGATTTGAATTCTGTCATAGACTTTTGTACTGAGTAGAATGGCGAGTACGAATAGTATAAAATAGGTTTTCAACATAAACTTGGCTTGGTTATTTGCGAAGGTTGTTGCGCCTATACCTATCATTTTTCCAAGTGTTGTAAATGCAGTCGTGATATTTGGACTCATAAAGAATACCCATCCAATTAATACTACGAGTAATGTATAGATGTGGGATATTGGTTTTGGAAGTTTTTCGAGTTTTTCTCTTAAGAAGAATTTTTCTAGGAGTAAAAGACATCCATAATAGAGTCCCCATAGAATGAATGTCCAGTTGGCTCCGTGCCATAACCCTGTGCAAAACCATACGATAAAGATGTTTCTTATGTATGTGTTTTTGTCTACGCGATTTCCACCTAATGGAATGTATAGGTAGTCTCTAAACCATTGGGATAGAGAGATGTGCCATTTTCTCCAGAAGTCTTGTACAGATGTGGCTGTGTATGGGTGGTCGAAGTTTGGTTTGAAGTCAAAGCCAAAGAATCTTGAGAGTCCGATGGCCATGTCTGAATAGCCGGAGAAGTCAAAATAGATTTGCAGCATGTATGAAATGGCTAATAGCCATACGCCTAGAGTGGAAGTGTTATTTTGAAGTATGGAGTAGACATACGATAATTGATCGGCTAACAATACTTTTTTTATTAAACCTTTACTGAATAGAACCATGCCAGATGCGTATTGTACTTTTGAGAGGGTTCTATTTGTTAGTTGGTCTTCCATTTCGTGGTAGGAAACAATGGGTCCCATACTGATTTTTCCAAAGAAGCTTACATATAATGTGAAGAGTATAATGTTTTTTTGTGGTTTACTTTTATTGTTATAAACGTCGAATATGTATGAGAGTTCACTGAATGTAAAGAAGGATAGTCCTACGGGTAAGGCTATTTTAAGATTGGATTGTATGTGGAGTATGTCCATTAAAAATCCTGTGTATTTATAGAATCCAAGAATGAATAGGTTAACGACTACGGATACTATGAGTAGTATTTTTTTAGTTTTTTCATCGTCTTGTGCTTCGAGTTCGAATGCTGTGAAGTAGTTCCATAGAATGGATAGAATGAGTAGTACAACATAGATTGGGTTGGACCATGCATAGAAGAGTAGGCTTAATAGTACTAATAGAATGTTTTGTAGCTTAGTGTTTCTTATGAGTTTTGTGAGTAGAACACTAATGGGTAAGAAACAAAATAAGAATATTAAATCTGTGAATACCATATTTTATTCCCCCTCACTCAATACGTTTTTGAATTGGTCATTCATTGTGTTTGCATCTTCTTTTACTGCATATAAGGCGAAGTTTGCGTGAATATCAATAACAGCGGTTTTTAATAGCTCTGCTTGTTGTGGTGCATAGCCTTCAAAGATGCCTTTTTGATTTTTAACTCTTTTTTCAATTGTTTCTCTAAATTGTTCTTGTTGAGAATGGTCTTTAAATTGAACTAAGACAAATTCACTAGCACTCATGGCATCGTCTGATTTAAAGTAGATCACACTTTCATATTGTGCTGGATCTAAGTCTAGAAATCGCTTCATACTTAAATTATCTTGTTGGCTAAGTCCATCAAGATTGATGTTTTCTAATGTGTTATTTTGAACTTCTTCCATAGTTTTCGTACTGTCTTTGTCGTGTGCGAAATTTGTGGATAGTAAAATAATGAATCCGATGAGAACGAATCCTTTTAAAATGGTGAATACATATTTTTTCATAATCCCTATGCCCCTTATAATTTGATTGTGATTACTTCAATTGTATCATAAATTCTATGCTATAATTTGACTAAAGGGGATATAAACATGAAAAAGTTTGGGATTATCGGATTGGTTGTATGTATTTGTTTACTTACGGGTTGTAAAAGTCATAATGAGGGTGTTTCTTATATTAAGGAACAGGAGAGTTTGGATACGAAAGAATTGTCTAAGCATTTAACGGATAAGCGTATTGAAGAAAAGTTGACCATGGTTAAAGATGGAACATTAGATGTATTTTCTATGTTTGAAGATTATGTTATTTATGGGGATTCTCGTGTATATGGATTTGCGTCTTATGGTTATTTGCCTTGGAATCGTGTGTTTGCGGATGCAGGAAACACAATTTTGAATATTTCGGATTATAGTGAGGTATTAAAAGAGATCAATCCTTCGAATATTTATTTCTCCTATGGAGTGAATGATATGGGATTGGATTTAAAGACGGAGAATGGAACGTATGGGGATTTGTATGAAGAAAAAGTAAAGGGTGTTTTAGAGATTTGTCCCAATGCGAATATATTTATTAATTCTATTGTTTGTCCTACGCCGGCTGCGGTTGAAGAACATTCTCAATGGGGTAAAACAGATGATTTTAATAGTCAAATACAAGAGATGTGTCAAAGAAATGGTTGGAATTATGTAGATATTTCAGATATCACTAATCATGGTGAGGATGCGTATTATCAAGAGGATGGAGTCCATTATATTCAGGATTTATATCCTGTATGGGCTGAAAGAATGATTGATGAAACAATTAAAGTTATTGGATAGAAGGATTTAATATTCTTCTATTTTTTTGATATTATCACATAATTTTAATATACCCCTTATCTAAAGATGATATTACAAGAATATGATTTGACTTTTTCAACTTTTTTTGTTTCAGGCTTTTTATTATGGTATACTTTTCTACGTAGAGAAATTCTCTACAAAAATAGGAGAGTGTTTTTATGTATTCGAAATATGGAAAGCGAACGATAGATTTTCTTTTGAGTTTGGCTGGAATCATAATCTTATCTCCACTATTGATTGTATTAATGGTTTTAATTAAGGTGACTTCTCCGGGACCTGTGTTTTTTAAGCAGAAGCGTGTGGGAATTCATAAGTCTTATTTTAATATTTTAAAGTTTAGAACAATGCGTATTGATACACCGAAAGACATGCCTACGCATTTATTGGAAAATCCAGATCAATATATTACGAGTATTGGTAAATTTTTGAGAAAGACGTCTTTGGATGAGCTTCCACAATTGTTTAATATATTTAAAGGGGAAATGGCAATTGTGGGTCCAAGACCTGCTCTATGGAATCAATATGATTTAATTGAATTGAGAGATCATTATGGCGCTAATGATGTACTTCCTGGTCTTACTGGTTGGGCTCAGGTAAATGGTCGTGATGAGTTGGAAATAGATGTTAAGGCTAAGCTTGATGGAGAGTATTGTAAGAATTTAAGTTTTTCATTTGATGGGAAATGTTTTTTTATGACAATCTTTTCCGTGTTAAAACATGATGGGGTTGTCGAAGGTGGTACGGGAAGTATCCATAATAAAGATAATAATAACTAGGGGATAGTTATAAGGTCTTAAAATTTATCATTTGTAGGTTGGAGAGTTATTTATGGTCGTAGCATTAGTATATGCGTTTGATACATGTTTGGATCGTATTAATTTATTGAAGAAATACTACACTTCTAAGGGGTTTGATGTTGTGAGTGTAACTTCAAATTTTTCGCATAGAAAAAAAGCGGTTTATCAAGCTGAAGCTGATGTTGTGATTCCTGTTCGTGAGTATCATAGAAATCTTTCTGCGGACAGAATCTTGTCTCATATTGAGTTTTCTGAAAAGGCAAGAAAGGCTATGGAAGACATTCAACCAGATTTAATTCATTGTATTATTCCGTGCAATACGCTTGTAAAAGAAATGGCAAAATATAAAAAGAAACATCATAATGTTAAAGTGATGTATGACATTATTGATTTATGGCCAGAATCCATGCCGATTGATCGATATAAGGGATTATTGCCTTTTAAAATATGGAAGAATAATCGTGATAAGTATTTATCAAGTGGGGATGTTGTTTTCTGTGAATGTGAATTGTTTAAGAAATATGTAAATTGTGGCAATGTCTTATATTGGGCAATCGATAGAGAATGTCTTCCAATGAATCCAGATTTAAGCGAGGATGAGTTGCAATTCTGTTATTTGGGTTCGATAAATAATATTATAGACATTCCTAGAATCACTGCTTTTTTAAGGGAGTGCAGTGTTCATAAAAAGTGTACATTACATATTATTGGTGATGGTGAAAATAAAGAATATTTCATTCAAGAAGTATTATGTGTAGGAGTCAATGTAGTTGACCATAAGGAAGTATATGACTTCCAGCGTAAACAAGAAGTATTTGATCAGTGTAATTATGGCTTTAATGTCATGAAGTCTAGTGTAGTAGTTGGGTTGACTATGAAATCACTAGACTATATGTGTGCTGGTTTACCGATTATTAATACGATTAAAGGGGATACAAAAGATTTTTGTGAGGAATGGGATATTGGTTTCAATTTGAAGAAGTCAAATATAAAAGAAGTGGCAGAACAGATTTGTTCAGAAAGTATAGATGTGCAGCTTCAAAGAAGAAAAAATATGCAGACTCTATACAATACGTATTTTACAAAAAAACGTTTTTATGAAGTTTTAGATAAAGTTTTAGATTTATAAAAATGTGTTTAACACATTTTTTTTGATTGGAGGTATTCGAATGAATATATTACATATTTCTCCATATGTACCAAGCTTGCATACAAATCATGCTGGTGGTGTGTGTATGGGAAAACAGGTAGAAGCATTACGTAAAAAGCATAATGTTTTTGTCTTATCATTCATTACTATGCCTTTAGAAGAAAAATTGGTAAAAGAAGAATATGATACGAACAATAGTTATTTTATTCGTATTTCAAATAAAGATAGAATTAAACAAGGACTTTTGCATTTAAATAAACCATTGATGTTTTCTGCACGTACCTCTAATGAATTTAAAAATAAGTTCTTGGAAATAATTGAAGAAAAACAGATTGATGCGATTCATTGTGAATATACAGCAATGGCTCAATATATTTGGATAAAAGAAAAATATCCAAACATCATGTTTAATATTGTGGAGCATGACGTGACTCGACAGTCGTTTTATAGAAAAGCAAATGATTCAACAGGGTTGAAGAAATTGTTCTGGAAGTGGCAGTTAAAATTAGCTGCAAAATTGGAAAAAGAATATTGTTCTAAAGCAAATCATGTGATTGCAGTAAATTCTAAGGATGAAAGACTACTTCATGAATATTATGGATTAAATAATGTTGAATTAATGAATCCGTATTATGGAGTAGACTTTGATGAAATTTCAAATAAACAGGTTGATAAGATTAAGAAATCAATTTGTTTTATTGGGCAAATGGGAAGAGAAGAGAATCATTTGGCTGCAATGCGTTTAATTCAGATTGTAAAATCTTTAAATAGAGACGATATTAAATTAACAATTATTGGGGCTCATCCTAATGAAGAATTATTAAAACAGGAATGTGATAATATTCATATTACTGGATTTGTTGATAGTATTGAAGATGAGATTTTAAAGAATGAAATTGCAGTTTTCCCATTAACTTTGGGAGCTGGTATTAAGCTAAAGGTATTATTAGCTTGTGGACTTGGATTACCTGTCATTACGACAGATATTGGTGCTGAAGGTATTGATGAGGATGGAAGTACATTAATTCTTGCTCAGACGGATGAACAAATAAAAAAAGAAATTTTAAATTTAATTGATAATCCAGATAAAATTAAACTTAAATCTAATGAAAGTAAAGAATTTGTACAAAAATATTTTAGTTGGAATAAAACGGTTGAATTATTTGATCGATTATATGAGGTGAGAAAATGATAATCACAAAGACACCATTTAGAATGTCTTTCTTTGGCGGCGGAACAGATATGGAATCTTTCTTCAAAGAAAATGGAGGTTCTGTATTATCTACAACATTTGATAAATATTGTTATGTCAATGTTAGACATCTACCTAGATTTTTTGATTATTCAACGGAGTTGAGTTATTCAAAAACAGAACGAGTTACTAGTATAGATGATATTGAACATCCCGCAATTCGTAATGCGATGAAAATGTTGGATATGCATGAAATACGATTAACATATGAAGCGGATTTACCGGCTAGAAGTGGTTTAGGTACATCTAGTTCTTTTGCGGTAGGTATGTTAAATGCATTTTATGCTTTAAAAGGGAAATATGCATCAAAGAAGCAATTAGCTGATGAAGCTATCTATTTAGAGCGAGTACTTTGTAATGAAACTGGAGGATGGCAGGATCAAATTGCGGCTAGTTTTGGTGGATTTAATCGTATTGATTTTAATGCGGATGGATATACAGTTCATCCTGTAATTGTTTCACCTCAAAGAAAACAACAACTAAATAATAATTTAATGATGTTCTTTACTGGATTCACGCGATTTTCAAGTGAAATTCAAAAGGCAAATAAGCTTGATGATGAAAGTAAGACAAAACAATTAAAACAGATGCTTACATTGGTGGATGAGGCAGAAAGTATTTTAACGGATCAATCAAAAGATTTAGATGATTTTGGAAGGTTACTTGATGTTACTTGGAAATTGAAAAGACAGACAGGTAAATCTGTATCAACAAGTAACATTGATAATTTATATGATAAAGGAATTGCTGCAGGTGCTTTAGGTGGCAAATTATTAGGCGCAGGTGGTGGAGGCTTTTTAGTTTTCTATGTTACACCAGAAAAACAAGCAGCTGTAAAAGAAGCAATGAAGGATTTATTATATATTCCATTTAAATTTGAAGATAGCGGTACTCAGGTGATTTATTATGGCCCGGAAGACTATTCACCATTGGAGGTTGAATGATGAAGGTTGTAATAATGGCAGGCGGCAAAGGAACTCGTATCACAAGTGTTGCTTCCGATATTCCTAAACCAATGATTTTAATTGAAGGAAAACCTGTACTTGAGCATGAAATTGAATGTTTGAGAAAACAAGGTTTTACAGATATTATTTTAACTGTTTCTCACTTAGGGGATATTATTATGGACTATTTTCAAGATGGTTCTAAATTTGGTGTTCATATTGAATATTATTTTGAAAAAGAGCCATTAGGAAATGCAGGAGCGTTATTTAAAATTAAAGATAAGTTGACTGAAGACTTTCTTTTATTGAATGCAGATGCCATGTTTGATGTGAATTTTAATCGTTTTGTAGATTTTCATAAACAACACAATGCTATGGCAACATTATTTACCCATCCAAATAGTCATCCTTATGATAGTGGCTTGATTATTTCAAATGAACACAATCAAGTAGAAAAATGGCTAGCTAAAGAAGATGAAAGACCAATGTATTATAAAAATCGTGTCAATGCTGGTCTACATGTGATAAGTCCAGAAGTACTGAATCAAGTAATAGATACACAAAAGATAGATTTAGATAGACAATTACTTAAACCTCTTGCGGGTACTAAAAAGATGTATTGTTATGATAGTCCTGAATATGTTAAAGATATGGGAACACCTGAAAGATATTATGCAGTCTGTGAAGATTTTAAAGCTGGAAGAGTGCAATCTAAGAATTTGTCCAATAAACAGAAGGCAATCTTTTTAGATCGTGACGGAACAATAAATAAGTATGTTGGCTTTTTAAGAGAAATTGATCAATTTGAATTATTACCAAAAGTATCTGAGGCTATTAAGAAAATTAATGATTCTGGATATTTAGCTATTGTTGTTACAAATCAACCTGTAATAGCTAGAGGTGAAGTAACATTTGAGCAACTTGATCAAATCCATAATAAAATGGAGACTTTATTGGGAAAAGATGGTGCTTATCTTGATGGCATCTATTTCTGCCCGCACCATCCACATAAGGGATTTGAAGGGGAAATTCCTGAATTAAAAGTGGAGTGTGAATGTAGAAAGCCTAAACCTGGTATGTTGCT
>NZ_CAKVKB010000086.1 GCF_934754915.1 uncultured Clostridium sp. | reverse complement strand
AAATTATATATTTGGACAATCTGTGGATAACTTTGGAAAGAGGCGGAAACACACAGTCTGCGAAGCAGATTTTTTTACGTTGGAGAATATAGAAGATTTTCATGAGTCATATTATATAGAACTTCTAGAAAAGAGCTTTGGACTTGATGATATAAGTGATTATATATTTTATCCAGATTTAAAAGGTGTTGAGGATGAACCATTAAAAATTGCAGAAAAAATAATAGAGGATTCCAAGAAGAAGTGTAAATTATTATAATTAAATTCTATTTTGTACAAGATAATCTTTGTGAAATGTATGAAATTATTCTAATATCACAATATTCAAATAGTAAATGAATATTGTGATATTTTTTTATGTTTGTAATATTATTTAAGGTTTTAGATTTATATATTTTTTTGAGAAGATTAATTTAAATAATAAATTATACATGTTATAATTTAACGATAAAGGAATGTATATTAACAAAAACAAAAATTAACCATTAAGTTTGTAAATGGAGGAAAATAATGTGATGAATAATAAAGAAATATCTAAATCAGACAAAGTTGAATTGTATAGAGGAAAAGGAAAAATAAATTTATATTTGATGCGACATGGAGAAACAATATTAAACAGGGCAGGGAGAACTCAGGGATGGTGTGATGGAGTTCTTACAGAAAAGGGAATTGAAGTAGCTGTAAATGTTGGACTTGGACTTCGTGATATTAAATTTGATGGAGTATACAGCAGTGATTTAAGAAGGGCGGCAAAAACAGCAGAAATTGTAATTGATGAAAACAGAGCAAGCGGCAATGTGAAGCTTAAAGAACTTAAGGAACTAAGAGAAGTTTATTTTGGAAAGTATGAAGGAGGAATTGATAAGGTCATGCTTAATGATATTTTAAGCTATCTTAAGGTGAGTTCTATAAAAGAAGCTGAACAAAAATATGAGTTCCAAAAGGCATATTGTGATACGACTGCAGTATTAGACGAAACAAATGAAGCAGAAGATTACGACACAGCAATTAAAAGAGTGATGGGAGGAATAAATAAAATATGCAGTGCCCATAGTGTCAATGAGGGCTGTAATGTACTTCTTGTAATTCATGGAGGAATATTGAGACTTATAATAGATTATCTTGATAAGAATGTGGATATAAGAAAAATGGACAATTCATGTATATGCAAAATTTTATATAACAATGGAAAATTTGAGGTGGAATCAGTAAATGATATGAGTTATTGTGAAAAGGGAAAAGCCTTGAGAAGAGAGGAAAGTATAAAATAGACGGACAGTAATATCTAAATTAAAATATGAATTATAATTGAACATTATATATGAATGAAAGATAAAATATTAAGGTTTCATTACAATGTTTATGAAAAAAAATAAAAGTGGTATAATGTGAAAGGCACTCAATAAAAAATCATTGTATGATTAAAAATGGACAATTCATATGATGAATTAAAAAGTATATTTATATTAGATAAGTGAGGTGGGACCTTGGGTAAATTTAAGCTGAAACCAAAAGAAGCAGTTGGAAATAATCTACATAAGGACAATATAGTGAGACTGATTTTCTTTTTAATTCCAGTAATAGCAATAGTATTAAAAGGAATTATTTTTCAAGGGTTTGTATCAAGTGAAAATCCATATTCATTTAGTTTTTCAACTGGATATGGAATGGTTTCAATAGTATCTTTGGAATATTATATTGCTTTTGCATTATTATTTGTTAGTTTTTCTCTTTTATTTAAAGGAAAAGGGAGAATAATCTATGTGTTCATACTTGATATAATAGTAACACTATTATTTATACTTGATGTATGGTATTATAGAGGATTTAATACAGTACCATCAGTATTTCTTTTGACACAGACATCAAATCTTGACAATTTATCAGATAGTATAAAATCAATGATGAGTTCTTTAGACTGGCTGTTTATAATTGATTTTGTAGTCATAGGTGCATATGCTTATAAGTTTAGAAAGTTTTTTACTAATGAAGGGAAGAGATGCATAAAAGGATTTTTATGTACATTTGTACTTCCATTTATATTTATAGCTTATGTTCCATTTAATATTTATGTATTAAAAAATCCAAATGTGAAAAATGCATATATAATTGCAGGAACTGATCCAACATATACACACAGATATCTATCAACAATAGGATATCATATTCATGATGCAGTTACTGTATATTATAATACGAGACCTTATGAACTTACAGATGAAGATAAACAGGACATTGATGAATATTTTAATTTCAAAAATGAAAAACTTCAAGATAATGAGTATTTTGGTGCTGCAAAAGGAAAGAATCTTATTTATGTACAAGTGGAATCCTTGGAAGACTTTGTAATAGGTCAGGAAGTAAATGGACAGGAAATAACTCCAAATTTAAATAAACTTGTGCAAAAATCAATTTATTTTCCTAATATATTTGAGCAGGTTAATGAAGGAACTAGTGCAGATTGTGATTTTATTTCAAATACATCTCTTCTGCCAGTAAGAAGAGGGGCTACGTTCTTTAGATATCCTTTGAATGATTACAATTCAATGCCTGAAATTTTGGAGAAAAATGGATATAGTACAAGAGTAATACATTCAGATAAGGGTTCTTTTTGGAACTATGAACTTGCATTAAGCGGTGGAATAGGATTTAATGAATTTAGAGATTATTATTCATTTGAGCATGATGAGTGGATTGGAATGGGATTAAGTGATGAAAGTTACTTTAAACAAGTTGTTCCTATGATAAAGGAAATGAAAGAACCATTTTATACAATGACTGTAACTTTAACAAGTCATGCGCCATTTAATATTCCAGAAGAATATAGGGAATTAGGTCTTGATGAGGAATTAAATGAAAATAAACTTGGAGGATATATTGAAAGTGTTCATTATACTGATAAGCAGATAGGAAAATTCCTTGAACTTCTTGAAAATGAAGGAATACTTGAAAACAGTATAGTTGTATTTATGGGAGATCATACAGGTGTACATAAATATTATAATGATGACATTTCAAAACTTTCAAATCAGGAAGAATGGTTTCAGGATAATGGAGGAAGAAGGGTTCCAGTAATAATTTATGATCCATCACAGAAAGCAGCTCCACAAACTATTGAAACATTTGGAGGACAAATCGATATGATGCCTACAGTATTATATCTTCTTGGAATACCTTCTGATGAGTATAATATGACTTGTATGGGAAGAAATCTTCTTAATACTGAAAAATCATTTGCAATAATAGTAAATGGAAGCATAAAAGGAGAGGAAAATCTTACAGAAGACGAGAAGACAATAGTATCAAAATCTCTTGATATTTCTGACAAGATGATAAGAGCAAATTATAATCCTTATAATTAGATGATAAGGGCAAAGGTATATAGATTATAAACAGACATACAAAATATAAATTTATATTTTGTATGTCTGTTTTTTGATTAAAGAAACTATAGGTTTGTAAAAAAGGTTGAGTGAATAAAATAGTTAAAAATTTTATAATTTTATAATGTATGGGTACATTAGACAAAAGTAAAAAAGCATGGTATATTTTGCAATGAGAGAAAAATAGTATGATATTTCTCTCTTTTTGAATACATATATCAAGGAGATTTGAGTACATAAGAAATTGAATTAAAAAGCAAATCTGAAGAAGATAATGAAATAATTGTTATAGTTTATAATAAGTTCATTTATTAAATAGACTAAAATTGGATAAAAATAAACTAATATGAACAAAATTAATTAAGATAAGGTACTAAAATAATTTGAATTAAAAAGATTAATCATAGTATGAGAATATAAGGTATATAAAAAGATTTATTAACGGAATTGAGCAGGATAGTATATGTTAATGTAAACTGTTCATATATAATAAGATATGGGGATATACTATAATTTATGGTTTAATTGTTATGGTTGTTTTTAACAATTAGAGTGTGAATTAAATTTTAAAATTACAGTATAAGAGTAAGTAACATAAATTAAGATTAAAAAAATAAATAAACATTTTATAAAAAATTAAGATACACTAAAATAACTCAAAGTTTTATATGATAACGGAGGAGAGTAAGATGAAAAAAATTGATGCACATGCTCATATAGGCAATTTTGGAGGATGGGCTAATGTTTCTATTAGCGCAGATGAACTTATAAAGCAGATGGACGAGTATGAAATTGAGAAGACCATATTATGTAGTACAGATAGTTTTGATAATGATAATGTTGTTGAAGCGTATAAAAAATACAAAGATAGATTTCTTCCAATTGTTTTTACAAATCCATATGATGGAGAAAAAGCTGTTAAAAATATTTATCATTATGTTAATGATGAAGGATTTAAGGGAATAAAACTTCATCCATTACAACATGCATATGTTGCTGATGATGAATTTCTTGATCCTATAATGCAGGCAGCAGAAGATTTAAATATTCCAGTATTCATACATTGTGGACATCCACCATATTCACTTCCATGGAGTATAGCACTTCTTGCTGAAAGATTTCCAAAAGTAAAAGTAGTTATGATACATATGGGACATGGACATGGAGTATATATAGATGCAAGTATGAAAATGGCTAAAAGACATCCAAATTTATATCTTGAAATGTCTGGAATGCCAATGAACTCAAAAATTAAAGAGGTATATGAAACAATAGGTAAAGATCGTATAATGTTTGGAACAGATGCACCTTTTCATCACCCTACCATTGAGATGCAGAAAGTGATAACAAGCGGTCTTGATGAAAAAGCCCTTGAAGATGTATTCTATAATAATGCAGCAAAGCTTATGAATATTTAATATTACAGCTTTGAACAGATATTGAAAATATGAAAAGCAGATAAAACATTTTTTATGTTCTATCTGCTTTTTTAAACACCCGCTTTTAGATTAGTTGTTGGTTTGAATATGTATTTAAAAGTGTTTTTATTAAGATTCCTTGACTTCTAAATTATTTCTTCTGTTATCTAATGGATTAAGGTTAATGTGATGAACCTTCATTCCTTCTTCAGGTTCCATAAGAAATTCATCAAGACGAATTCTGCCATTTTTAGTATTAGCAACTACCATCATTTCATTTCCTTTGTGATAAACAACCCAGTTGTATCCATCTTTTATTACTTTATCTACATCAGACATAGAGATTAAGGCTTTATGTTTTGGATTACCAAATTTGTCTCTTAAGATCACAGCCATAGTATCAAAATCAACTTTTTCACAATCATTTTTAAGAGTCCTGTTGTATATTTCAAGATTTGCTTTTCTATTATCCAATGTATCTCCATTTAAGTGTTTTATTGGAGTTTTTGGATTAACATCAAGAATTACAGATTGTATACTTACTTTTTCAAATTTTGTCTTTCCATTTACATTGTTTTTTACTAAAGTCTGAACAAGGTAATTATTGAAATCCTTATGCCATTCAGCAAACCATGTACCGATTTTTTTTACCTTTTCAACATCTGAAGTATCTATTTTACATGTAAGTTCAGCGCCATTTTTTTTCAGCACTTTTATTTCAGTCACTACATCTTTTGTAATATATGTATTTTCAGCAGTTTTATAATTAGTATTAATTTTAATACACCTCTTTCACAATTTATAAAATTTAATATTCAAATTTATTGTTATAACTTAACAAGCATGACTTAAAAAATGTTGCATATTTTTAAAAGCATTCCATTATTATAGCAGAATATTCAAATAAAATATACACTTTGATTCCGATATTGTAAAGAAAATTTTAATATATATTACAATTAACAAAGTACAATGGACAATTAACAGTGAATGAGGAAATGTTTCCAAGATTTCTTTGGAATTTTTATGTATGTTAAATTAATTTTAGATATGATTTTAATATTGTTATATAGATAATTAATAATCTGCAATCTATAATTATGCATCAGTTTAATACTGAAATCTATAAATTTATAAAAAACATATTGTAACATAAAAAAACAAGTTACTTTTTAAAGTATAATGTTACAAATATACAGCTGTTTGTAAATGTATACTGAAATATATGTTATATTGTTCTTAAGAACAAGTTGCAGAGATAGGATTCAAATCAGCAGGTAATTATTTTTTTACATTTAAATATTGTATTTTATATGCAACCTTAATCTTGCAACATGTATGTATTGAATAAATGAAATTTTATGGAGTGATTTAGTATGAAAGAAAAAATAATTTTTTTAGATATTGATGGTACATTATGTAATGATGAGGGAAATGTTCCAGTAAGCGCAGCAGAGGCAATAAAAAAAGCAAGAGAAAATGGTCATAAGGTATTTTTATGTACAGGACGATCTAAAGCAGAAATATATGATTTTATAATGGATATTGGTTTTGATGGAGTTATAGGTGCAGGAGGAGGATATCTTCAAATTGAAGATAATATGGTATATCATAAAAGAGTAACTTATAACAATGTAAAGCATCTTGTAGATTTTTTTAATGACCACAATGTAAATTTTTATATTGAATCTAATGGGGGATTATATGCAAGTAAAAATCTCATGTCACAGCTTGAGAGGATTGTTTATGGAGATTTAGAAAATGATCCAGTTGCAAGAGAGAAAAAGGAAAAAAATCCTGATCATTTTGTAAATACACTCATAGTTGGAGAAGATTTATATAGGGATGATGTAAATAAGGCATGTTTTTTAGAGCCATCAGATATAACATTCGATGAAATAAAGAAAGAATTTGAAAATGAATTTGAAGTATATAGATGTACAGTAAGTGCATTTGGAGAAAACAGTGGTGAGCTTGGAGTTCCAGGTGTTCATAAGGCAACAGCAATAGAAATACTTTTAAGGTGTATAAATGCTGAAAAAGAGGATACAATAGCAATAGGTGATGGAATGAATGATGCAGAGATGCTAAAATACTGTAATATAGGTATTGCAATGGGAAATGCAAAAGATGGACTTAAGGAAATTGCAGATGAAATTACAGATACTCATGATAATGATGGGATTTATAAAAGTTTTAAAAAACATAGACTTATTTAATTAGTTCAAAGCATTTGTCATACAGTCTTCAGTAAAAAAATCAAATTTAATATAGTAATATCAAAAACTCATCTTTTTTATTATAATAAATGAAGATGAGTTTTTTTACAATAGTATTTATAGTGTTAAAAATATAATAAAGCATTTATATTTAGCTGTATATTTTAGGAGGACAAGATTTGAAAAAATTAATAATAATAAATGGAACAATGGGGGTTGGAAAAACTACAGTAAGCAAATTGCTTTATAAGTCTCTAAACAATTCTTTCTGGCTTGATGGAGATAGCTGTTGGTATATGAATCCATTTAAGGTTACAGTGGAAAATAAAAAAATGGTAATTGAAAATATATGTTATCTGCTTAATAATTTTATCAAAAATTCAATGTCACAATATATTATTTTCAACTGGGTAATACAAACTGATGAGATAATGAATCTTGTTTTAGATAACATTAATTTGTCAGATGTTGAAGTATATAAAATTACCCTTATGTGTTCTGAAGAGATTTTAATTAAGAGGATAGCAAAAGATATTGCAGCTGGACTTAGAAGTTCAGATAGTATAAGAAGAAGTTTAGATAATTTAAAATTATATAGAAAAATGAATTCTTTTAAGCTAAATACTGACAACAAAAGTGTTGATAAAATTGTACAGGAGATTATAGAGATAGTTGATAAAAATTGAAATAAGTATGATTAATGTCATGAATTATAGAGTTCACGGCATTTTTATTATGCAGAAATAATTTTCTGAAAATTCTTAAAAAAGAAAATAAAAATTTTATAAAAATCTTTTTAATGAGACTTGATACAATATAATAATAAAAAGAAAAACGGGTAAAAATAATAAAGAAATAATATTAAAGTATTAAAAAAAATAAATAACTATCAGAATTATTTATTCTAATATACAAATGTGTTATAAAAAACGATTTGATTTAGAAAAAGAACGATAGTATCATACTAACATATTAAAAACTGAATAACGAAGGAGAAAATAAAATGGGAAATAGTGAAAAACAAAAGAAACTTACATTAGTGACATTGATTCTTATGATTTTTACATCAGTATTTGGTTTTGCTAATATGCCAAGATCATTTTATCTTATGGGATATGGTGCAATTCCGTGGTTTATTCTTGGAGCAATAACCTTCTTTCTTCCATATGCATTTATGATGGCTGAATATGGTGCTGCGTTTAAGGAGGAAAAAGGAGGAATTTATTCATGGATGGAAAAAAGTGTAGGACCTAGATATGCATTTATAGGACTATTTATGTGGTATGCGTCTTATGTTATATGGATGATAAATATATGTTCAAGTATATGGATTCCTTTATCTAATATGATTTTTGGAGTTGATAGAACATCAGAGTTAAGTTTTTTAGGGTTAAATTCAACTCAATGCCTTGGAATTTTAGGAGCAATATGGGTTACATTAGTATTTATAATATCTAAAAGGGGTATGAGCAAAATAACAAAAATAACATCTGTTGGAGGCATTGCATGTGCTCTTCTTAATGTTGTTTTAATAGCAGGAGCTGTAATTGTTATTGTATTAAATAAAGGAGTTTTAGCACAGCCTGTTGATAGTGTGATGTCATTTGTAAATTCACCTAATCCATCTTATCAGAGTGTGATTTCAATACTTTCATTTCTTGTATTTGCAATTTTTGCATTTGGAGGAATTGAAGCAGTAGGTGGTCTTGTTGATCAGACTGAAAATGCAGAAAAAACATTTCCCAAAGGAGTTGCAATAGCTGCAATAGTAATTTCAATCGGTTATGCAATTGGAATATTTTGTGTTGGAGTTTTTACAAATTGGGAGACAACATTATCAGCTGATAATGTTAATATGGCAAATGTTGCCTATGTAGTCATGAATAATTTTGGTTATACTTTAGGAACATCTATGGGGCTGAGTACTAGAGCAGCGGTTCAAATTGGTAACTGGGTTGCACGATTTGTAGGACTATCAATGTTCCTTGCGTTAACAGGTGCATTTTTCACATTATCATACTCACCATTAAAGCAGTTAATTGAAGGAACACCACAAAAATTATGGCCAGAGAAGTTCTCAAAGATTGATAAAAATGGAATGCCATCAAATGCAATGTTTGTGCAGACTATAATAGTAGGAATTATGGTACTTTTAATAGCAATGGGTGGAAAAAATGCAAAAGCCTTCTTTGAAATGCTTGTATTGATGACTAATGTTGCAATGACAATACCATATTTATTCTTATCAATAGCATTTATTTCATTTAAAAGAAAAGATGATATAATAAAACCTTTTGAAGTTTATAAGAGTAAAGCATTTGCAATGACAGCAGCAGTAGTGGTTACAGCAACAGTAGGATTTGCAAATGTGTTTACCATAATAGAGCCAGCACTTAAAGGTGATGTTATCTCAACTATTGCAATGATTGCGGGACCTGTAATATTTACAGCTGTGGCATTAATTATCTTGTATTTTGGAGATAGAAAGTAGAAAATGATTTTTAAAGCTGAATTCTGAAAAAGTTACAGAGTTCAGCTTTTTTGTTATAGTTGAGCAAAAGTCAGCTGTAATATTCCTTTTTTATAGATTATGATAGCAGTACTTTCATATATTATATGATAATTAGTCTGTAAATTAAGAAATATACTGTTAGAAGTTACAATATAGATAAAATTATAGATGAAAATAAAATAAATATTGACTTAAGGATGAGAGTGTTATAAAATCTAAGTGTACTAGGTCAATTAGTACACTATGTACAGTATGACAATATAGCAGAATAATTTTGATTAAAAGCAGCTTAATCAAAATTTCTGAATATCATGGGAAAGATATTAATAAGGTCGGAAGTACAAAGCATAGTAAATACAATTAGGAGGGAAAGATATGAAAAAATCCACATTGGTAATTTTAATTGGAGGTTTTGTGGTTTTCAGTGCGTTTTTAGGACCTTTAAATCAGAAGAAGGTTTATGAGAAAAAAGAAAACTTTACAAGTACTCAACAGATATTGGATGTTTTAAATGAAAAACCAATATTAGCAGCAAATGAAAGATTTGCCATGAAAGAAACAGATGATTTCCTTGAATGTCTTTCACAAAGGAAGCGAATTACTGATTCACAATTTCAGTTTGCCAAAATCAGTATCGAGGAAGTTATAGAAATGGATGAAAAAACAAAAGATAGTATGTTGAATTATTACGAAAAGCTAAGGAATAATTTTACAAAAGCCAGACCTGTTACTAAAGAAGAACCAGTCAGACTTAAAGTGAAAAAATATTCATATGAGTTTACGGATCCTTACAATTATGAAATTAAAGAAGATATTAATGAAGACAAAAGTGCAACAATAATAGATGCTGTCTTTATAGATGAGGGAGAAGGATATGTTATTGACTTTTTTAACTTTTTTGATGAAGGGTATGCTCCAGATTACGCAAGACTGAGTGCTGATATTGATAGTAATATGTTTCATGATGGAAGCATACAGAAGCCAGATACAGATAAATTTTATGAAGATATTGATGAAGCTGAAATTAAGGATGAATTAACAACTGATGAAGAGGTAGATGGCGATGCTTAAAATAGATCCTAGGAGTAGTACTCCTATATATGAACAGATAGAGCTTGGAATAAAGGAGCTAATATTAAAAGGAGCATTAAAACCAAACGATAAGCTTCCTTCAGTGAGAGAAATGTCTTCTATATTAACAATAAATCCAAATACAATAAGCAAAGCATATGGAGAATTAGAAAGAGAAGGCATAATTGAAACATTGAGAGGAAGAGGTACTTTTGTTACAGATAACTTTAAGGGGAAGGTTGATGAAAAAAAGATGGAATATATTCAGGGGGAACTTAAAAAAATAATATTAGAAGCAAATTATGGAGGAATATCAAAAGATGATTTTGTAAATTTGGTTCTTGAGATTTTTTCAGAACTGGGGGTAAATGAAAATGATAGAGGTTAATAATGTTTCATTTGAAATAGATGGGAAAAAAATACTTAAAGATATTAATCTTAAGATTTCAGAGGGAAAGATATATGGAATAATAGGTCCTAATGGTGTAGGAAAAACAACTCTTTTAAGATGTCTTACTGGAATTTATCAGGTTACTGAGGGAAAAGTGACTTATGATGGAGAAGATGTTTATGACAATCCAAAGGTAAAGGAGTTGATAGGATATGTAGCTGATGAAAATATAATGCAGACAGGATTCAGGGTAAATGAAATATTGAAATTTTATAAATATTCATATCCTAATTTTGATGAGAAGAAATATAATGAACTTAATAAAATTTTTAAGATACCAGAAAAAAGATTTATATTTCAACTTTCTAAGGGAATGAAAATGAGGCTTTCAATAATGCTGGCTTTTTCAATTCATGCAAAATATCTTGTTCTTGATGAACCGACTTCTGGGCTTGATGCAATATTAAAAAATAAACTTTTAAAGATATTTGCTGATGAAGTTTATGAAAATAAGACTACTATAATCATAAGTTCACATCATCTTAATGAGCTTGAAAGAATATGCGACGATGTTGCAATATTAGATAATGGAATAGTGTCTTATGAAAATTCTGTTGAAAATATGAAGAATAAAATAAAGAAAATCCAAGTGGCATTTGATGAGCCGGTTTATGAAGAAGATCTTAATCTTAAAGGAATATTTAATATTTCAAAGGTGGGAAGAGTTTTTACAATTATAACTGATGAGTATGATGAAGAATTCTTAGATAATCTTAAAAAATTCAAACCTTTATTTATTGAAGAAATTGATCTGAGCCTGGAAGATATATTCATATATAAGGTTGACAAGGAGGATTAGTGTGATGAAAAAATATTTAAATAAAGGTTTAATGTATCATTGGTTCAATTCTGCAAAGATGATGATATTTTTAGGGATTATTATCTGGGGAGTTTCCTATTGGGGTAGTATTTTAAGTGCAATGAATCAATTATCAAATGAGCTTTCTTATGAGTTCTTGAATACTTTCAAAATATCAGGTATTGATGAATTTTTTATATTGGGAATCATATTTATATTAATTCATTTTGCATCTCATGGAATGAGTAAAATAAGCAATAATATGTTTCTTACAAAAGCTCCATATACAAAGATACAGATAAAATTTAATGAATTCATATGCCTTATGGTTACTCTTGGAGTGTTCATTTTAGAATATCTTTATCTGAATTTTATGGCATATATAAGATATTATAATCTTATGACAATTGCTGATGGATTTTTTACAATGACTTTTGTAGATGTTTTAAGAATATTTGTTTTAGGAATAACAGGAATACTTGTTTTACTTATAATAGATTCAATGTTTTCAAATGTTTTTATAGGATTAGTATGTATGATAACTTTAATTCCAATTTCTTTTATGTCTATAGCTAGAAAATTCTTTACAATACTTGATTATATATATGTTGGTAATGACAAGAGTGTTTTGGATATTATATCAGATAGAATTTATTATAGTTTAAATATTGGACGTTTTAATATTCCTAATTACATTTCTGGATATGAGGGTACATTAAATTTTTCAACAAGTATTTTTATAAAAGAAATATTATTGGTATTCATATTTGCAATAATATTATTTGCTATATATATTTTCATTCAAAAAAACTTTAAACTTGAAAGCAATACAAAGATTTTTACATCCAAATTAAATGAAAAAATAATTACTGTTTTTATTTCTCTTGGAATAGGAACCATTTTATCATATATACTTGTGGAATCTAATCTTAAAAATATTGTTGGCATACATGAATATCCACCTTTTGAAGGAATGAATCTCTTTAAATATATGAGCCTTGATATTGTTATTACTATTTTTATTAGTATAATTGTATATAAAATTGTAAATAAGATTGTAAAGAGTATTGAATAAATAAAATAGAAAAAAGGATGGCATATTTTCTACTAATATTCATGAAATGGATAAAATTTATTATTAATTGCTGCAAATTAATAAATAAGGTATCCATATTACAAAAATAATTATAAGAACAAAAATCAGCTTCTATGAATAGTATATATTAACAAATGAATAGGAGTTGATAAACATGTCAAAAAAATCTGGTGACTGCTGCTGCTGTAATAGGTGCTGCTGCAACAAATGTTGTTGTAATAAATGCTGCTGTCCTCAATCATGCTGTTGTCAATGTCAGCCTTCATGCTGCTGCAGCAATCAATGCTGCTGTAACAATGGATACAATAATGGTTTTGGATATGGAAATGGCTATGGTAATGGATTTGGCGGATTTGGAGGCTGCTGGTGGATCTGGATTATCTTGATTTTATTCTTCTGCTGTGGCGGATGGGGCTTCGGCGGAGGATTTGGAGGATATGGATATCCAGGATTCTTCATTTAGACTCTGGGTCTTAATAAGGTAGTAGTTATAGAGTAATCTTGTTATGATATAATAGGGGCGCTTAATATAAAGCGTCTCTATTATAATTTTATTAATAATATCTAAGTTTATACATATATGTTTCAATAATAAAATTACATAATAATTAAAGAAATCTTTTCAAAGTTTCTTCTCTTATTGCCAATTGTTAATTGTAATATATATTAAAATTAATATTTGTTTTGTACAAATTTTGAACTAAAAATATGACTAATAATATTAAAAAGATTATATTTCTATAGTGTATGCTTTAAAATTTTAGTATTAAATTTTTTATATAATTTTATCATATAAGGTTCAGTTGAATATTTATCTATTTCATTTATTGGAATCCACATTACACCGCTATTTTCATCTTCTTTTACAATAAGTTCTTCATGTTCGTCAGCTTCAAGAAGATATGATACGGAAAGATGAAGATGACTTGACACATATTTGTTATTTTTTATATGTCCATTTACAGTAAGAACATCTAAAGATAATATTTTATTAGAAAGTACTTTGAAATTTTTGATTCCAGTTTCTTCAACAGCTTCTTTTACAGCAACATGTATGAGATCCTTGTCTCCATCTGCATGTCCTCCAGTCCATGACCATGAATTATATATATTGTGGTATATCATAAGAACTTTTGTACGGTTTCTGTTGACTATATATCCTGAACTTGTAATATGAGCAATAGGATTTTCACGAAATAGAATATCATCATATTGATTTATGCATTTTAAAATAAGTTTTTTATCTTGTTTTTCCTGTTCATTATATGGAACATAATCAATTATTTCTTGAATCCAGTCATAGTCAGGATAGTGCAGAAGATTATCATTTTGCATAAAGCTTTCCTCCTTGATTTTAAATGATTTTACACATATGTTGTAATTATTGTTTTATGTTTCAAATCTTGCATTTTGTATGTTTCATTTAGATTTTAATTTGGTGATATATACTTTTATAATATATACATTCTAATAATAAAACTACATAATATTAAAGAAATCTTGAAAAGATTTCACCATTCATTGTCAATTGTCCATCGTGCATTATTAATTGAAATATATATTATTAACTTGACTTGTGCATTAATTTAAGAAAATTTACCATTGGTTTTTAATTCGTGTTTTACCATTATAATTTTTTA
>NZ_CAKVKB010000085.1 GCF_934754915.1 uncultured Clostridium sp. | reverse complement strand
TGAGTAGTTTTAGATTTATCTATTACCAAAACAGATACAATGAAAAAGGAATAAAACATAAGATTTTATAATTTTTTTATAGATTTTTATAAGTTTTTAGTAACGGTCTGCCTAATGATAATATGGTTGACTATTTTATTGATTTTGTGGAGAATCAGCCTGAAAATACATGGCTTCACTTTCACTGCAAAGCTGGTGCCGGCAGGACTACAACCTTTATGATAATGAAATATATTCTGATTCTAGATGATGAAGCTTTCTATAAGAAAGACTTATGGGCTAAATACACTTGTAATTCTAATATAGATGCATTACTTTATCTAAATTATGATAAAAATATGCTTATTGAACATATTAATCATAGAGTAGATTCTGGATACACTAATATTAATGATCCTAATTCCTATACATTTGTATATGTTCATGTATGTAGCAATACTATGGATAATGTCAATGATGTTGTAAACAGATTAAATAATAATTCAAAAGTAAGAATTGTATCTCCAGATACTTTTATAAAATTAATAATAAACAATGTACCACATGTTGATACTTAAACTTTAACCCAGTTTATTATTTGATGTTTTTTATTTTGTAAAGCATAAATCAATAATCTATTTTTAGCTTTAACATTTAACATTAATATGCATAAATGTAGTTTGTATCACAATTTGATTTATTGTATAATAAATTTTATTAATATTGTAATTAGTAACTTTAGAAAGGATTTTGACTTATGAATTATGAAATTAACGACAAACTATATTTTGTTTCAGATTATATGGAAGGAGCTCATCCGCTAATTTTAGAAAACTTAGCAAAAACAAACTTATACAAGACACCAGGATATGGAACAGATTCTTTTTGTGAATCTGCAAGACAGAAAATAAGAGAAGCATGTGAAGCTCCAGAAGCTGATGTATATTTTTTAGTTGGTGGTACACAGACAAATGCAACAGTAATTGATTCCATTTTGAGACAATATCAAGGTGTAATCGCAGCTGATACTGGTCATATAAATGCCCATGAAGCTGGTGCAATTGAATTTACTGGACGCAAAGTACTTACACTGCCTAGCTGCTTAGGAAAAATATCAGCACATGACATAGAAAAGGCTATTCTTGGATATAAAGAAGATGATAATCGTGATCATATGATTATGCCTGGAATGGTTTATATTTCACAGCCCACTGAATATGGAACACTTTACACTTATAACGAATTAGAAGAAATAAGTAATATCTGTCATAAAAATGGTTTATCCCTATATTTAGATGGTGCAAGACTAGCTTATGCATTAGGATGCCCTGAAAATGATGTTACACTTAAAGATATAAGCAGATTATGTGATGCTTTTTATATTGGAGGCACAAAATGCGGTACTCTTTTTGGTGAAGCTGTTGTTATTCCTAAAAAAGACTATATTCCTCATTTCTTTACACTTATAAAACAACATGGTGCATTATTAGCAAAAGGAAGATTACTAGGAATACAATTTGATACATTATTTACAGATGATTTATACTATGATATAGGTAAAGATGCAATAAAATTTGCAAATAAGATAAAAAATGCTTTAATAGAAAAAGGATATAAACTTTATTTAGATAACCCAACAAATCAGATTTTTGTGATTTTAGAAAACACAAAAATGCAGAAATTATCCGAAAAAGTTGAATTCAGTTTCTGGGAAAAATATGATGAAACACATACTGTTATACGTTTTGTTACAAGCTGGGCTACTAAAGAAGAAGATGTTAATGCACTTATAAATATATTATAAAGATACATAATACTGCAAAGCACACAATTTATTTATAATCAGCTGTTTAAACTGCATTATAAATAAATTGTGTGCTTATTAATTTGCTTACTATATTTTATTATAGTTTTTAAAACTATTCTCCTAAGCTATTAAGCCATTTTTGAACATCCTCCTTAGAAGCACTGCTTCCAAATCTTTGTCCTCCAGCTATATTTATGTCTGTATAATTCTTTTTTAAATCGTTTATGCTTTGTTCAATATCACTGCTTCCTGATGTGCAGAAAGTGTATATTGTTTTTCCATTCATATTATGATTATCTAAAAAAGTATTAATTATACGTGGTGCAGTTCCCCACCAGATAGGATAACCAATATATAGTGTTGTACAATTATCTACTGCACTAAGATCATTGCTGATAGCTGGACGTGCTGACTCATCTTTCATTTCTTTGTTGGCACGGCAGTCATCATTATTATAATTCAAATCATCTGATGAATAGACATTTTCTGGTACAATCTCATAGCAAGGAACATTTAATATTTGTGATATATTGTCTGCAACTTTCGCAGTTGTACCTGTAGCCGAAAAATAAACTACTGCAGTGCTGGAATCATCAGCCTTAGGTTTTACTGCTTCTGCTGTATTTGATTCATTTGTCTGCAGCTTACTTTCTGTTTTTTGTTCCTGACATCCTACTAACGCAAATACTACCAACACAATAGACATAAAAAAAGTTAAATATTTTTTCATATTAACAGCCCCTTTCAAAAATATTTATACATTTAATAATCTTTTTACTTCTGCAAATGTAATTTCATAGATTGTCATATATATATAATTTATACCCGCCTGTTTCATTGCTTCCCTCTGCTTATCCGTTACCACAGTATATGGATAGATTCCAAACATAAATGGAAAGAAAGAAAAAATAAAATTCTGCTTTTCCTTCTCATTCATATCAAGACAAAATTTATCAAGACACTTTCTTACTGCCTCCATAGAATTTCCATATGCAACTTTAAATTCTACAAGGCACTCCATCCTGCTGTTTTCTTCCATATCATAATGATTCATTGACAGAAGCTTTAAGAGATTTTTCCTTCTTTCCACAGAATGAGATAATACCTCAGCAAATTCAGCTTTTGTCGTCAAATCATTATCATTACATATAGAATTTAAATCTTCTATCCACAATTCATATTCTCTCTGCAGCAATGCCAGAAAAATTTCTTCTTTTGTTTGAAAATAATTATATATGGAAGTACGGGTAAAAGATGTTGCATTTCCAATCTCTTTAATTGTAATTTCTTTAAAACTCATTTAAAAATCATTAAAATCATTATTGCCAGCAGATCTAATTCATAAAAAATTGCTGGTTCTTCATAATCCCAAAGAACAAAGTGCATTTTCAATGTTATATAAGATATAAAATTTCTTTTAAATAATGCATAAACTCCATACATTGGTATTATTTTAGCGATGCCTTTTAATATAAATATCTGTATCTTGCTTTTATTTGCAATACGAAATGCTTTACAGAACATTCCTTTAATCATTCCATAATGCAATCCTATATGAAATCCCATCAATAAAAATCCTGTATAACTTGAAAACATATGCAGATTCATTGCAAATGACTGGCTCATGTTTAAATCAAGAAATTTAAATACGTATCTCGACATCCTCATGCCACTTATCATAACAGCAATCATATCTGAAAGAAGAAGTATATCTGCTATTACCATAATACTTCTCTGTAAGAAATATTTTCCTTTTCCAAGCGCTAAATACCATCTATAATTCATGATGTTATGCAGAAGAAATAGCACAAGCATAGCTGCACCTATAACCTCATGATTTTTCTGTTCTGTAAACTGAAAAGACATAAGCAGAAATAATAATATGCTCATTGAAATATCAATTACCATTTTTATGGTCGATTTAAAATTCATATACTGCCTCTTTAAAAATCTAACATATACATCTTTTTATTGTATATTATTAATGAATACGCATATTATTTATCATTCTGATATTGGTTTATGGTATGACATTTGTAAAACTAAAATGCCAGATTCTATGTTCCTTATTCAAAAAGAAGTAAGTGCATTAAACGAATTGAGAAGAACTTCTGCTCTGCCTTCTTTTGCAACAAATTTGACCAGTTCAAAAAATAATAGCGAAAATCGTATTCTCATTCCCTTAACTGACCCTGAAGTGAATATTACTTTCTATATTAATTATAAAAAATCATATGAAAAACAATTTAAAGCAATTCTTAATTCTTTAACAATATAACATTTTTGTTAATCCATACAAATGCGAAATATCTGACTCCCTAAAATGTAAATCTTACTATCTCTTAAAAATATACACACATCTTCATCGTTTGATAATAAAGAAAAAATGAACTGCCTCTGTCTATTTGACATTAAGCAGTTCATTTTTAATATATAAACTTTATTCATATGCGGATATTTTAATATGAATTACCCTCTCCACACTCCATCATTATCTATTTTATATCCATCAATTATAGTATTAATAGCCATTGAACCATCAGAATTTAAATAATACCATTTTCCATCAATGTCTTTATACCACCCTGTGTTCATGCTTCCTGAATCACTTAAATGATACCATTTTCCATTAGTATCTTTATACCATCCAGTATTCATATTTCCTGAATTGCTTAAATGATACCATTTTCCATCAGTATCCTTGTGCCACCCTGTAACCATGCTTCCTGAATTAGTATCAAGATAATACCATTTGCTGTCTTCATCCTTATACCATCCAGTAATCATATCACCTGTATTTCTATCAAGCATATACCACTTTCCGGCATTTTCATCTTTATGCCATCCTTTAACATAATCTCCATCTGATGAAATAACCTTCCAATTTTCTCCTTGTTTATCCCAAGTAGTCCCTTGATTTGATGTCTGAGGCATACTTTCAGTAATACTGCTGCTATTTCCAGCAGATGATACATCTTCCTTATTTATATTTGAAGATAAACTCTCATTCTTTGAAGAAGATGAATTTTCGTCATTTGATGAAGATGAGTTATTATTATTTTTTGAAGATGAGCTTCCACTGCTTCCTGAAGATGAAGTACTCTTTTTCTTTAGTCCACTTACTGCTTTCTTTAAATTCTTTAATGCTGAATCTACTTCTTCTTGTTTCGAATTATTATCATTAATTATATCTTTAGCTTTTCTCAATGCTTTTTCATATGCAGTAAAAGTTGTCTTTGTGAATTTATTTTTATTATAATCTCTGTCAACGCACTTATTATAATAGCTTATAAGCTCTTCTTTATCCACTGTATTATTTCCTGGCTTTTCCTCTTCCTCTGGATTCTGTTCCGGTTTATCTGGTGTACTTTCTCCTCCTGGATTCTCCTCTGGCTTATCTGGTGTACTTCCTCCTCCTGGATTCTCTTCTGGGTTCCCTGGTGTACTTCCTCCTCCTGGATTTTCTTCTGGTTTATCTGGTTTGTTTTCTCCTCCTGGATTTTCCTCTGGCTTATCTGGTTTGTTCTCTCCTCCTGGATTCTCCTCTGGCTTATCTGGTTTGTTCTCTCCTCCTGGATTCTCCTCTGGCTTATCTGGTGTACTTCCTCCTCCTGAGTTTTCCTTAACTATAATCTCATCACTAAAAACTGCTCCATCATAATTTCCAGCTTCAACTTTAACTTTAACCCTTTTCCCTATATATTCTTCTTTAATTTCAAATTCGCTGTCTTCACTGACCTTTTTTATTGCATCACCAACATACCATGTATATTTTAAATTTTCAGCATCTTGCTGCAATTTAGATGTATCTGCTCTTAATGTTCCTCCAGATACAGCTTCTCCTATAATTTCAATAGTACCTGATAATTCTTCCTGTTCTTTCATTACATATATAGTTTTTGATATTTTTTCTCCAGTACCTATATGCATAATTGTAAGTGTCATTTTTCCAATAATATTATCTGGATTATTTACAACAATATCTACCTGGTTAGGTTCATCCAATTCAGAACCAGCTTTTTCATCATTAAACATAATCTCTAAATCCATATCTTCTTCTGATGAAGAATCATCTATGATTTCTCCATTAGCAAGTTCAACAGAACATGAAAAATTACTAAATAGATCAATCTGAGTAGGTTTATATTTATTTCCATCTGAATCAAAAAGTTCAAATTTATATGAATACTCACTTCTAAAGCTAGGATTTATTATTTTATAATCTCCATCAAGTAATTTAAATGAACCAAAATTATCTAATGAAGAAATAGATTCTATAGTCCACAAAACACTGTTTTCATTATATGACTTATTTAACTCATATTTTGTTGTGTATTGAGAACCATCAATTGAGAATTCACCTGTTGAATCTTTATCTGCAATTATATAATTATGTCCATCCTTAAATACTTTCATATTTTCTACACCATTACTGTTTAATCTTGTAAGGCCAGAAACTCTTCCATTAATATGAAGTGTCTGATCAGTATCTAATATAACACCACCTCCTTCCTGAGGATCACTTATATTGTCTACACCTGCAAAATTTCCATTAATAGTTGGATCTGAATTCATATATCTAAAATCAATTACAGAACCTTTATTTAAAGTAACATTTTCAGCTTCAAATTCACCATTTTGTGGCAATGTTATTCTTGAATTCTTTTCCAAAATCAAATTATTTACATTGTTAATATTCATAGTAATATCATTGATAAGGCTTTTATTTGAAAAATTTACAACAACATTACCATTTAATTTTCCAATTATTCCTCCTGTATGTATTTTTTTATCTATTACTTCACCATATTTTCCATCAATATTAATTTCAACATCCATATTCCTGTCTTCCCAGTAGTCCCCTGCAAATATTCCAGAAAATTTAGTTTCTCCATTAGGATTTTTTATATTAATTATTGATTTTTTTCCTAAATCATTGCTGTCCTTGTATGCTCCCCCACTTATAAATGGTCTTAAATCACTTTGAGCAGCATTTTCACCAAGTTTTGTATCTACATTATCTAATGTCAATTCATGTCCCGCCACATAAATAGTGCTTCCTAAAGAATTTACCTGTCCGAGCATTCTGCTTTCTTTATCATCTGCACTTTTTCCTAAGATAACTTCAGTTACCATTTCCAATTTCATATCTTTAAATGTCACATCTGCTTCAAGCTGTATTGGTGCTCTTAAATTCAGACTGCTGTTTGAATCCACTCCTTCAATAGTTATGTTTTTATCTATTTTTAGTGGTAAGGCTGAACCATCACTATGTTGTTCATATTTTGTATATTGAACTGTATCTACCAGTTTTAAAACTTGTCCATCTTTTATGTTTTTTAAAGCTGTACGTATATTGTTATATGGATTGTCTCTGCTTCCATTACCTGAATTAATATCTCCTTCTCCATCTCTTAAATATATTATTTGGTTTTCCACACTATTTCTGCTTTCAATAGGATTATTTAAATTTTTGTTTTCAACAGCATATACAGGTGCTGCAATACTCACATTGCTTACAGCAATCACCCCTAATAAAGCTGCTATTTTAATATCATTTCTCATATTTATCCCTCTACTTTCATAATATTTTATTTTTTCTTTTTTATCGACATTTTTTTCACTTACTTTAGGGGTAATTTTGTATTTTTACTTAAAAATGGCTGTATCAAATAAATTTAATTTTGATACAGCCATCTATTTAAATATTTCTTATTTTCTAATTATATTGTGTATAAACAATCTTCTATAAATTCATATTCCTGCTTTCTTTTCTTCTTACATGAGTTAAAATATCAGCTTCTCTTGTTGGAATAGGAATATGACTATCTTTTTTTATTAATTTATTCACTATCTTCATACAAGTGTCTAAGTCTATATAATTGCCTGCAGATATAAAGATAGGCTTTACATTTTTATGTGTCCTCAACACTCGTCCATATACCTCATTTTTAATAAAAATATCAGAATATGAACCTTCAACATTTTCAGGCATTATAAAATCTTGATTGTCTATTTTATAATAGCTTTTTGCTACTCCTAATGTAGGCTTTTTCAAAAAAAACGAAGCATGAGTATCTCACTGAAAGATAGATTTATAACATTATATTTATTTAAATATTCTAAATAACTGTCACTCTTACTTATATCAAGCTTATCAAAAACATCTTTTGAATCATGATTTTTTGTATAATATGATCCAATCATATTTATTATGGATGACTTTCCAAAACGTCTTGGTTTTGTTATACAGATATATTTATCAGAAGTCTCCACAATATTATTTATTTTTTCTATTATATTAGACTTATCTACAAAATATTTAGATCTTACTAACTGATTATAATTTTCGAGTGCTGTATTGGTATTTAAATATAAGTTCACTGTTTCACCTGCTTTTATACGTTAATTATACACACTTATCTATTTTTTATTCAATAAATATATTACAATAATGCGATCACATAATAATCGATCCCTCGACATGGTTTTTAAATCAGATTCACATTATATTTCTTAAGTTCATTAACAATAATATTCTCAGGTGTATCTTCTGTTATTACTGAATCAATTTCAGATAACTTTCCAAAATTATATACTGCATCAATATAAAATCTCTGATTCAGCAGTAAAAGATAACATTCTTTTGAAATGTCCATAATTGCTCTTTTGGTATTAGCATCTTCATCAATTGATGTGCTTAAGTTTCCAGTCTGAAGATTTATGCCTCCACACCCAATAAATGCTTTGTTGCAATGATAATCTCTTATTGTATTTATAGAATGAGAACCAATAGTCCCTCCAACTATAGAATTATAGCTGCCACCAATATATATTATATTTACATTATTTGTACATTCTATTATGGATGACATTACAATCATATTAGTTATTATTGTAACTTTTTTATCCTGTGCAGCAATTAGTTTAGCAATGCAGTAACTTATACTTGATGCATCAAGAAAAATTGAATGTGAAGAATACTCTTACTTAAAATCAGATTTTAAGTCTCAGAGAGCTTTTTATAAAGATATTGGTATATCTATGAGATATATAAAAGATGATTTTGATATTGAAAATCTTGATGTATGTAAAATTGAAATGCATTGTTTAGATAATGAAGCTTATAATTTCTGCAGAACTTTAGAAGATGATAATTTCAGATATACATA
Source organism: uncultured Clostridium sp. (assembly GCF_934754915.1). Classification (GTDB taxonomy): domain Bacteria; phylum Bacillota; class Clostridia; order Clostridiales; family Clostridiaceae; genus Clostridium. The sequence goes on along the minus strand of NZ_CAKVKB010000085.1, from coordinate 6,860 downwards.
TTTTGATGAATTTAAATTATTTGAATTATATTCCCGTAAAGATACAAAAGCATCAGGAATACATAGAATTCTAGAACATTTTAATATTTATATAGAAAACAGTTTTGCTTTTGGTGACAGTCATAATGACATTGAAATGCTTAATACTGTAGGATGCGGTATTGTCATGGGGAATGCTTTAGATGAAATTAAAGACCATGGTGATAAAGTCACTAAATCTGTATCTGAAGATGGAGTTTCATATGGAATTGAAAATTATATATTAGTTTAAATCATTATTTTAATTCATATTCAGATTTATGCAGGAAATATTGCAAATGTGAACTAAGTTCATATTTGCAATTTATATTAAAATTAATCATGTTCCCTTGCACTTTAATTAACAGGTAAACTTCTATAATTGATAATGATACATTTTTAATCATTTTATATTTTTAACATTCCACTTTATAAATAAAATTAATTTTAAATTTATTAATGCCGTTATCATTAAGATGATTCCCAGAGGTATTCCACACTCAATTATCTGTCCAAATAAAAGCTGTCCTGGAGCAACACTTACGGTTGCTACTGCTGTTGAAAATGCCGATACACTTCCAAGCCTATTTTCTGGTATTTCTTTTTGTATAAATGTCAATGTGAGTACATTTGATAATGATAATGACAGCATAATTGCCATACCTGAAAATGCAAATAACCCTGCCAGAACATAATTATTTATATTCAGGAATCCTATGACTGTCATAAAAGTCATACCTGCTATCATAGGAAAATATGTATAGTGTACTTTTTTAATAGAAAACTTATCTGGTTTTACACTTATCCATAAACCTCCAATTATCATTCCTAACACACACACTGCTTCTACTATTCCATAAATATGGGATGGAAGTCCAAGCAGTACATTTATAAAATACGGTGCAACTATAGATAAAATCGGTACTAAGAAAATATTACATAATGCATACGAAACTATTATTCCTAAAACGACCTTATTTTTCTCCCTTAAATAAGTAAAAGTATGCTTCATATCTATAAAAGATTTTTTCACAAAATCTGCTGTAAATACTTTGTTATCATTAATTTCATCTGAAACTGATCCTTTTATATCAGGAATATCAAGAAACAATTCCATTATTGCTGATATTAAGAAACTTACTGCATTGATAATTACTATAAACTTTATTCCAATAAGTCCGTAAAGAACTCCTGCAATTATTGGCCCAGCAAAATTAACTATTGAATTTACCTGGTTTATTACTCCATTTGCAGATGTAAGTTTGTCTTCTTCTATTATCTGCGGAATAGAAGAAGTTACTGCCGGACCATATAATGTGTAGCATATTGATAATATAAACATTACAGTTCCGACAATAAAAACATTATCCATTCTATTAAATAAAATAATAGTATAACATACTATTACTATTGTACAAATAAAATCAAGATATACCATTATCTTTTTTCTGTTTACTTTATCACATAATCTCCCAGCAATAGGAGCTGCAACAATATAAGGTATAGTTGATATTGCAAGTATATTAGCAAAAGCTGATGTACTGCCTGTAAATTCAAGTAAGTATAGTGACATGCTGAACCTTTGAATAGAATTTCCAAAGAGTGATATTATCTGACCAAGTACAATTATTATAAAGTTCTTGTTTCTCATGACATCTCCCTTGAAAGTTCATATTCCATGCATATTGGATATCTGCCATCTTCACTATGTACAAGAGATGCATCTATTCCATATATAGTTCTAAGGGTTTCCTTGTTTATTACATCCAGTGGTCTTCCTTCGCAGATTACTTTTCCCTTTTTAAGTCCTACTATATTATCTGCAAATCTGCATGCATTATTAAGTTCATGAAGAACTATTACTACAGTTATATTTTTTTCTTTATTAAGTTTTTCAAGCACTTCTAATACTTCAAGCTGATAAGACATATCAAGGTAAGTAGTAGGCTCATCCAACATTATTATTTCTGTTTCCTGGGCCAGAGTCATTGCTATCCATGCTCTTTGTCTCTGACCTCCAGATAGATTTTCAACTTCCTTGTCTTTAAATTCACTAAGACCTGTTTCTTCTATTGCCCAGTCTATAACATCTTTATCATGACTGTTAAGACCTCCTATCATTTTTTGATGTGGGAATCTTCCATAAGCTACAAGTTCTCTTACAGTAAGACCACTTGGACATACAGGTCCTTGTGGAAGAAAGGCTACTTCCTTTGCAATATCTTTTTCTTTTATATTCTTGATATTTTTATTATTTATGAAAATATCCCCTGTCTTAGGTTTATTTATTCTTGATATAGTTTTAAGAAGAGTAGATTTACCGCATCCATTTGCTCCAATTATTATTGTGATTTTTCCCTTTGGTATACTTAAATCCATATTCTCAATTATACTATTATTTTCATATGATACGCTTAAGTTTTTTACACTGATAGCTTCCATCAATTATTTCTCCTTCATCATTAAATAAATAAAATATGGTACTCCAAATATTGATACTGTTATTCCAACTGGAATTTCAATTGGTGAAAATAAGTTTCTTGAAACTGCATCTGCAATAAGAATTATTATTACGCTTATCATTGCAGATACAGGTATAAATTTCTTATGATATGGTCCCACTAATTTTCTAGCAATATGAGGAGATAGAAGCCCTAAAAATCCGATATTTCCTGCAAATGCTGTTGCAGTTCCTGCAAGTAACACTGCTAAACTTAAAAATTTCTTTCGTTCTTTTTCAATATTAAGACCTAAAGATAATGCAAGTTCATCTGAAAGATTTAAAACATCAAGCTTTTTATGATTTAATAAAACTATACCAAATAATATAGTTACTATTGGTATTATAACTTTTGCATAACTTGCACCTGATCCCCACAGACTACCTGATGTCCATATAAGAACTCTGTTATAATCTCCAACTCCTCCTCTGAAAGTAAAGAATGTTATAAATGCATTAAGTCCTGCATTTAAGCCTATCCCTATTAAAAGAAGCCTCTTAGGTCTTATTCCACCTCTGCTTGACATCATATATATTATGAATGACGAAACTGCTGCTCCCATAACAGCCATTATTGGTAGAACAAAGATAGACAGGCTGCCTAGTTCAGTATAATATGTTCCAGTAGAGTAAGTGATGAATAATACCGCTGCCACTGCTGCTCCTGCATTTATTCCTATTATTCCTGTATCAGCAAGATCATTTTTAGTTATAGTCTGCAATATTGCACCTGCAGTTGAAAGAGCAACTCCTACAAAAGCTCCAACTAAAAGCCTTGGAAGTCTTATGCTTAATATTGCTGTATTCTGAAGTTTAGTTCCATTTCCAAGAAAAGTGTTTATAACTTCTATTGGTGTAACCTTGTATGTACCCCAGCAAAGTGTGACTCCAAAGGAGATAATTAATAAAGTAATTAAAACTGCTAAAACTACGCTGAATCTTTTTTTCTTCATTATCCTCTCTCCTTTCTTGCTACTGAAATGAAGAATGGAATTCCTATCAATGCAGTGAATACACCAATTGGAGTTTCATAAGGATTGAATATCATCCTTGCACAAATATCTGCATAAGTCAGAAGAACTGCACCAAGCAGAAATGAACATGGTATATTCCTTCTATAATCTTCACCTAATATCTTTCTGACAATCTGAGGTACTATAAGCCCTACAAATGCTATATTCTTACCAACTGCAACTGCTGCTGCACTCATTGGTATAATAACCATAAGTGTCATGAATCTTATCTTTTCTGGATTTTCACCTAGACCAATAGCAACATCATCTCCAAGATTTAAAATATTAATCTTTGGTGATAATAAAACAGCTATTATCATCCCTATGACTCCTACAATTAATACAAGCTTAAAATCTGCCCATGTAGCATTTCTAAATCCACCTGACACCCAGAACCCTATCATTTGTGATTGATTTGATAAAAGTCCTATTATAGTAGTGAGTGAAATAAAAAATGTGCTCATAGCTGTTCCTGCTAAAAGTATCTTTGCAATAGAATTATTGTTTGCTTTTTTCGATATAAACATTAAAACAATTATTCCTGTTATAGATGCACCTATCAATGATGCTATCATTACATTTGTAGTGGTAACTGAAATTCCCAGTGCATAAAAAATAGCAATTACCAATGTTGCTCCCTGGCTTACTCCAAGTATTGATGGCTCTGCTATTGGATTTCTTGTAACTCCCTGAATCATTGCACCTGTTACTCCTAGTATTCCTCCTGTAAGAAGTACAGCAAGTACTCTTGGAATACGTACATCTCTGACAAGCATAAGTTCTAAAGTATCATTATAATTGAATATGCTGTTAAAGATGTCAGAAAAACTAATAGGAACGGATCCCAGACGTACAGCCAGAACCATTCCTATTACTAGAAGTAACAAACTACAACTTACAAATATTGTTGTTGTATATTTCTTACTTTGTTTCATTTAACATATCACCTATTTCATCTACTAATAATTGTCTTCCAATAAGACTATATCCTTGGTTAAAGTATGGTGATGAATTTAATACTACAACTTTTCCTTCTTTAACTGCTGGAAGGCTATTCCATATAGCATTCTTTTCTAATTGAGCAAGATCTTCAGCTGTTGCTATTAAGAAAATATAATCTGTTTTTATTGAAGCAAGACCTTCATAAGTTACAACAGGAAGGCTTATATCACTCTGCTCTGGCATTCCTTCTGGTTTTGCAAGTTTCATATCATCATATAATACACTTCCAAACCCTGCTCCATCAAAGATAAAGAATTGTCCGCCGCTTGCTAAGAATGAAAGATAACTTGTATCTTCACCATATTCTTCTTTTATTTTTTCTCCAGCTATCTTTGATTTTTCTTCATAATCTTTTAACCATTGATTAGCTGCATCTTCTCTATTGAATATTTCTGCAAAAGCTCTGATATCATCTTTCCAGTTTAAAGCTTCTAATTGAATCATAACTGTAGGAGCTATTTCGCTTAATTGATCATACATTTTTTCTTGAACTGTTGATATAACTATTAAGTCTGGTTTTAAATTCATAACAGCTTCTACATCCATAGTATCCTGCATACTGTACCCTAAAATTTCTGCACCCTTCAAAGTATCTTCTAAATATGAAGGGAATTTAGTGTAGTCATAGGCATCACTGTTTGCTGTACCTATTACTTTATAACCTAATATAGATAAAATATCACTATTACCACTTAAATCAACTATTCTTTGAGGATTCTTCGGTATTTCAACTTCACCTCTTACATCTGTAACTTTTACAGTATCTTCTGATGATTTATTGTTATCTGAATTTCCTGATTTGCTGCATCCTGCAAACATCAAAACTGCTACACAAGACACTGCTAATATTTTAAGTAATCTTTTTTTCATATGTTTTACCTCCTTAAGCAATAGATTATTTCTACTGCTGTTTTCTACTCACCAAATTGTATATGAGAGTCATTATCATTTCAATATATGCACCTAATTTAATAATTTTATCATCTATAAGGATAATTTATGTTATGATATATTAGGATTAAAATTGAATTTATAATTTATCTTATATATGAAAAACAATAAAGAAATCTTACAAAAATTCTATCCTTTATTAGAATATGTATTGTTTAGGTTTATTTTATCCATTATGAATTAAATAATTCTATAAATAAGTTTCACCTAAAGATATTATTTCAATTGATTTGGATAAAATATTAATTGTGAATATTTTATAAAGCATAAAATAATAGTCAAAGAAATTTTACAAAGATTTCATCATCCATTGCAAATTGTAAGAAAGGTTACACAAATGATATCTAGAACACCAGAAGAATTTCAAAATAAAGTTTTAAAAGAAATTACTTTTTCACCATTTGAAAAAGATAATTATACTATATATAAAAATGATAATAGACCAGATCTTGGTTACTTCCTTAGATATAGAAGAAAAGGTTACTATGATTTTGGAGTAGGAGATTACACAATACCTACTGATTTCTCCATGGTATTTAATCATGAGCAAGAGTTAATGCGTTTTGGCACTGTATATAGTGGAAAAACTGAATTCAAAATTGAAAATAATCCTGTTTCTTCTTTTAGTCCTTCTTCTTTTTTTGTAGTTGAAAAAGAATTAAAAGGTAAACAAGTTTGGAAAAAAGGTCAGCATTTTCATGGTGCAGAAATAACCATTTATAAAAAATATTTTGATGATATAATAAAACCCGCTTTTCCAGATATAATAGGCTTTGATAATTTTATTAATAATTATACTTATCATTATCTGCCTCTTGAAGTAATATCAATTATTCAAAAATTAAGGAGCATGGCTGAATCACGTATGCTTACTCCGTTATATCTTGAAAGCAAAATTATAGAATGTATTTCTGTTCTTTATGATGAAATATCTTCTTCTCCACAGAATGCATTTACCAATCAGATAAATTATGGTGAAATTAAAATAGGAAAAGACAGATATCTTACTTTGAGCTTTTCAGATATTCAGGCTCTCCAAAAAGCTTATGATATATTAACAAAAGAAGCATTGAATCCCCCAACTATAAAAAGTCTGAGTAAAATGGTCTTTTTAAATGAACAGAAATTAAAGGCTGGATTTATGTTTAAATATCATATGTCTATAAGTGAATATACTAATTCCATCAGGATGGGAATGGCTGAAAATTTATTATCTACAACTGAATTAAGCATTGATGAAATTTCAAAAGAGATTGGATATAATTACAGCAGCAATTTTGTAAAAATGTTTAAAAAAGTCCATGGAAAAACTCCTTTGGCTTTTAGAAAAGCCAAAGGATAATTTCCTTATCCTAACTTTTGCATCTTTACTATAT
>NZ_CAKVKB010000084.1 GCF_934754915.1 uncultured Clostridium sp. | reverse complement strand
GTTACAGAAAATGAAATTCCCATTACTGTAATGGAACAGAATAAGAAAGAGAATAAGAACAAGAAAAAGAATAAGAGAGAGAAAGATAAAGAAAATTTAATAATCAATTCTGATATAAATACTAAGGGACAGCATAAAGATGATAAGTATATGGATATTAAAGAAATTTTAAAAAAGCATTGCAAAGGTCAAAATGATGAACGTGATAATTTTTCTATTGAACAAAAGATATCTAAATCCATGGAAAGTTCTATTCTCAGTGAATCAGCAGCAGAACTTTCAAATTATTATGAACAGATTACAGGAAAAACAGGAAGTCTTGATGTGGGAAGCCTGAGGCTTGCTATAGCAACTCATGGTGAAGTCAATGTGAAAAAAGCTATTGATGAAGCCATAAAAACTGGAAAATCAAAAAGCAATATGAGGTATATAAATGGAATATTGAGAAACTGGAAGAGGGAAGGATATCCAGAAGATGATGTGGGAGGCATGGGTAATGGAGCAGATATCAGAACAGAATCAGATAACCAAAATAGTAGAAAGGATTCAAAGGAATTTAAAGACTTTAAACCAAAGGAATGCAGAAAACTTACAGACGAAGAACGCAGAAAATATGATTCAGTCCTTATATAGATGCAGAATGTGCAGAGATACTGGATGGATTATAAAGAAACAGGAACATGCACAGCCAGCTGCAGTTAAATGTGAATGCAAAAAGGAAGAGGAAGTGAAAGAACATTGGAAAGCATGCGGAATTAATACTGAAATGATTAACTATAAATTCAGCAATTTTCAAGTGTGGAATGATTCGTCAAGAAAAATGAAAGATGCTGCAGGCATATATTTCAATGATTTTGAGAATATAAGAAACAGCAGACAGAACAGTATCATGTTATGTGGACAGGTTGGAAGTGGGAAAAGCCATTTGACTATAGCTCTGGCAATTAACTTTCTTAAGAAAAAAGTCAAAGTCATGTATATGCCATATAGGGATGTTATTACAAAAATAAAACAGAACATGATTGATGAAGAATATTATAGGACAATCATATCAAAATATCAGAATTGTGAAGTTCTGCTTGTTGATGACCTCTTCAAAGGGAAAGTAAATGAAAGTGATATAAACATAATGTTTGAGATAGTAAATTACAGATATTTAAACTTTCTCCCAGTAATAATAAGCAGTGAGTTTACAATTGACAGACTTCTTGATTTTGATGAAGGAGTTGGTTCAAGAATATATGAGATGTGCAAGGATTATATTGTACAGATTGAAAAGAATTCAGAAAATAATTTCAGACTCAGATAATAAAAAATTATATTTTAAAATTTCACATTGATGAAAATATATTTTGCATTTTAAGCAAAGAAGGAAATCTGTCATTAAGAGTAGATTAGAAAGGGCTGTTATAGATTTAAATGAAGGGAACAGGTGGCTATTATGATTACAGAAGGAGTTATTAGAAATATTGATAATCTTGGAAGAGTGGTTATTCCTAAGGAAATAAGAAAAAAACATAGCATGAATGAAGGAGAACCTGTAGTAATAAGTGATTGTGGAAATTATGTTATTGTAAAGAAATATATAAATGGATGCATTTTCTGCGGAAATACTAAAGATGTTATTGAGTATAAAGATATCTGTATCTGCAATAAATGCAGAAAATCATTGAGCAAATAATACAAGGGGTTAATTAAATGAATCTTAATGAGAGTGGTGGGGTATGGAAAATTTAAATAATGGTATAAATATTTTTTCTTCTGACAAGTTTGGAAGAGTAAGGACAATAATAAATGCTGATGGAACTATATCTATAAATGCAGAAGATGCAGCAAGGGGATTGGGATGGGTTCAGGTTAAGAATGAGAAATTATATGTAAAGTGGGAGAGGGTCAATGATTTTATTAGCACATTAGGATTTTCCCCACTTGTGGGGAAAGATGATTATATTCCTGAAAGTCTGTTTTATCTTTTAGGAATGAAGGCCAATAATGAAACAGCACAGCAATTTCAAAAATGGATTGCAGTAGATGTACTTCCTGAAATAAGAAAAAATGGAGCATATAAAAATATGTCTTTTGATTCCAGAATAAAAAAACAGGAATTATCACCTGAATTAAAAGCGATATTCTGTATAGATAAACGTACAGTAGAAATTGGAGACAGACTTGAAAAACTGGAAAATAATATGACCATTGATTACAGTCAACAGGAAGAATTAAGGATGCTAGTTGTAAAGAAAATTGTTTCTGTCTTGGGAGGAAAGGATTCACCTGCATATCGTGAACTTAATAAAAAAGCTTTTTCAAGTATATGGAGAGAATTTAAAAGAGTCATGGATGTAAATTCTTATAGGAACACACCGATTCTGAGATTTCATTTTGCAAGACAGATGATTATTGACTGGCATCCAGACAGGGAACTGGAGCTTATGATTAAAGGTGCAAATAGCAATTTGACTTAATGTGGAGAATTTTTGATTTGGATGAATAAAATGAGATGATAATAAAATTAATATATAAATTGGAGTATATTATGAATGTTATAGCGGTTTATGTTATGACTAAAGAAAAGCTGGCAAAGAAAATTGCAGATAAAGTTGTAGAATTTTATATGAGTGGTATGAGCTATGAAGAAGCTTTGAAAAAAGCTAAAGAGATTTATATAGGGTTTGATTGTAAGAAACATGATTGAATTTAAGATATAAATGGTAATTTATGTATTTGTGGATTTAATAAATTCTGCTGAGTCAGAACATGAAGAGAATGAAAAAACACCAGAAAAAAATTCTGGTGTTTTTCAGTGTTACATTTCGTATTTTGTGATTTTTCTTTCAGTAAGCTTGGCTTCAGCTTTACCTGTAAAAGCACCATTTTTGCTTGTGAAGATGTTATTATCTATGATTATGTCCATTAAATTATTGGCTTCTTCAGAAGTTACTGAAGCTTTTACGTCAGTAATAGTCAATGAACTTTTTTCACCAGTTTCAGTCTTGAAAGTTAAAGTTAAGATATATTCCATATTATTTTTCCTCCTTGTTATTAGATAATTTTATTGGGTTTGAAGTTCTAATGATAATTAAAGTTCTGTCTGAAAATATGCATGTTCAGGCAGAAAAATAGAATACTTATATTTCTTATTGAAATTAAATAAAAAACTAAGATTCTATAAGCTGGTCAGAAACAGTCATGTAACAGTTTTTTGTTTCACTTGCAAGAATGCCTTTTATAGCATCTGCTACAGCAAGTACCTTTTGAGGATCAGCATCTTCTCTTAAATTAGAAAAAGACTTTTTGCTGTAAGTAGGATTACCTGATGAATCAGTACCCTTTCTTACTTCAATTGAAAAGCTTGCACTTTCTGGAATTTTAGTTACTGCCATAGTTAATTACCTCCTTGAATTTATTTTCATAAGCAGAGAATCCAATCTGTAATTGGGTATTAGTAAATTATGCCTATGAGCGAATAGGATTAATTTATTTCATTATGTATATATGAAAGTTTTAAAAAAGTGGTAGAGAGGTGTTTAGAAATAAAGTAAATGGAAATAATTAGAGTAAAAGATGCTTTGAGGAGGTATTTATGGATTTTATTATGAAAGAATTGTATTTGTTGTTAGGTATAAGCACTGTTGTGTTTTTATTGACTGGTTCAGTTATTGGATATTTCATGGGATATTTTATGGGGATTAGACAAACACATAAAATATATAGAAAATTCAATGGATATGCTCAGAATGAATTTATTGAAAGTATTAGGAATGATATTGAATCATAAGTTGAGATAATAAACTAAAGTAATAGTATTTTAATTATTTAATGCAATGAATGTTTATAAAATAATACATATAGGATATAGTAATATTATTTTATATTCAATATTATAAGGAGTGAAATGGACTCTCTGCTCATCAAGTATCCGTGTAATTGGAGTTATACTTAAGCAGAGGTCCATTTCTTGTGATTTTAACTCACTGTCACACTTTGTGTTATGTTCAGACAAAGGAAACCATTGAGCTGAAGCTCAAAGCTAAAAATATCAGAAATGCAAATGTAGTAAATATAAGTTTGAGGGAATATTTTCTAATTTAAGAGACTGATGATTTTAGATATAACTTTTAACATTAAGCAGATTCTGCACGGAGGCAGGTACACTTCGCTAAACATTGTGTTGTTCCGATAATATACAAGCCCACAAGGGGCATGCATACTTCGGAAAACTATGTTTAGCAAAATGATACTTGCCTTTGTTATAGTCAAGTCATTAAGGAGTGAAATGGACTCTCTGCAGAATATAAAAGTATTAATTGAATAAATTAGAGAATACGTTTTTATTTTGTAAATGTCAGCAGAGGTCCATTTCTTGTGATTTTAACTCACTTCACACATTTGTGTTATGTTCAGACAAAGGAAAGTTTTCAGTAAGCTGAAAACTGAAAAGAATAGATTATGTTTATTACAAAAACTATGAAATCAAGATATGTGCTTTAATAAGATTTAGATGTATTATTTTTAATTTTACAAAATTGATATAATATTTTTAGAATATAATCTGAATTTGAAAGGGGATAGATATAGTGTCTCGAATAGATAAAGCATCATGTGAATGTATGGATATGGAATGGTATGGAGTAGATAAAGAGGGTAATATTGGTGTTTTTTGTAGTGCTGGAGTTGATAATCTGCCAGAGTTTGTTTGTGAAAATGAGGAAAGAGCATATGAAATTATAGAATGGTTTGAACGTTTAAAATCTAGTACAAGTAGTATAATTTATTATGAAATGCCTGAACAAGGAAGGAAAGTTGCTGAGGAGTTTTCAGACAAAGGTTTATTTTATTTTGATTCAGATGATTGTACTAAATTTAATGTAGCTAATTTAAAAAAATATTATACAAAGGCATCTTCTCCTAGAAAAGCATTGAAATATGAATTTTTACCTAATGAAATTAAAAATATGTTATCTTTTAACTTTTTAAATATTGATAATTTTGAAAATGTAAAAACAGTTTCAGTGCTACATGCATATGATATATAACCTATAATTTAGAATGCAGAAAGTTAAATAAATTTCTCAATGTCATATTATTGATAATTGTAGATGAGTATATAATATTTTTATACAGAATATTTCAGAATTATTCAGAAATCACAAATATAAAATATACATGATAAAAGGCAGCCTGATAGTTTGGCTGCCTTTAAAATTGAGGTTATTTGAAAATTATGTTTATAAAATATTTGTAAAATAAAATGACTTTGTATTTAAATTATTGACAAAGATAATATTTTTAAACATATAAATTAAAATATTTTAAAAAGAGGAGAAATCCCTCTTTATTTCATATTAACTTCATTTGTTCAAATTTAATTTGTGGATGGGTAGATACGTAATACTTATATTTCTCTCTATAATAAGCTTTAACCTTTCTTTTTCCTTTTTCAGGAAGAGTGTTAAGAAGAAAATCAAAATAATCTTTTGAAATAATACCTTCTTCATTTTTTAACCATTCTGTAAAAGTCATATTCTCAAATCCTTTCAATATTTTAATTATATTATTCCCATGAGGGAATTTTTTTATGCATTTTATTGCATAGAAATTTTAATATGTGGAAATAATATAAATGGGGAGAAATATTAAAGAGGGGTTAAAAAGAAAGGAATTGAGATTATTATGAGTTTATTGAGTTTTGATTTGATGGAAACAGAATTGATGTATGAAATCCAATATTTTGATGAAAAGAAAGATGGGGATATTACACATGAATATATTTATAGAGATCTTGAGCATGAAGGTCAATATATGCTTCATTTTGTTCCGGGAAAAGTTAATGAAAATATGATTAAGATGTCCCATTATCTATTTTTTGAATGTGATGAAGGTGTTTATTATATGGATGAATTTGAAATGAAAGCAATTGCAAAGAATTCAGAAAGTAAGGCTAAACGCTGTCCAATGAACTGCAGTTTTATAAATTATGAGTTAGATAAAAAAATAGAAATGTGGAGGTGCTGAAATAAAATGTATAGAAAACACAGAAAAAGGCAATAATATAAATGGGGAAATTTATTAAAAGGGGGTAAAACTTTAGGAAAGGGATTGAGAAAGATGAAATTCAATTTAAAAAAATCAAAATTATTATTTGAATCAAGGTATAAAGCATCAGGAAATGATGAGGAATATACTTATGAAATGCTTTATAAGAATGATGAAGGAAAATATTTTATTCATTTTGAAGGCGGAAAGTACAGTGAATATTCTGTAAAGATAGGTTTTTGTGATTATAAGCCACGGTGTGGAAATTATTTTATTGAAGAGTTATTTATAGATATATGGAAAAATACAGTATTAAGCATGCAGAAACAGAAACCAGATGAATACTTTGTAATTGACTGGGAGAAAGAAGAGGAAGAGGCAATGATAAATGAAATATTACATAATGAACAATATTTAATGCCAGTTGAATCAATAAGAGAAGATGAACTGCCATTTTAATATAAGGAAGGAGCGAAAGCTCCTTTTTCTATAAATAAAATTAAAAATATCATCTGCATTATGGATTTAATAAAAAATATAAAGACAAGCTCAAGGCATAATTGTCCTTAAACTTCCTATCACCTTTACTATGGAGTTTCATAAAATGTCAAAGGTGTGCAAGCATTGCGCTTGTACAATTCACTTTCCTTTGACCTTTTATGAAACGGAATTACAATACAGAAAGAAGTTTGGAAATAAAAAGGATATATTTAGGTGCAGTATTGGAAGGTATAAAATAATTCCTTGCTGCCGGCAGGCCTTGCATGATATATATAGTTTCTGAATCTGTCTGGAAGCTGCTATTAAAAAGATTAGAGAATAAAAAGCTGGGGGCGGTCTTGTGCCTACTGAAGCTTGTACACATAGGGAATCATAATAGTCTTTGCAAAACAGATGTCATGCTGCTGCAGAGTTTATTTAGTGCTGGAATTTATATGTGGCAGCTGCAATGGCCTGTGGAGCAAAGGCATTATGATGGATGTGGACTGCTTCAGCCTGTACAAGATGGAACTGCTGTCATAACAGCAAGTCCAAGCCCCCGCCCCAATCCGTCTGCACGTAGTGGAGTTATATTTATATCTGTATTATGGCAATTAAATGCTTGTTATATGGAATAATGCTGCTGGAAATGGAGGAACGACATTGGAAGCGCAATTATGGAATAAAACAAGCATTGGCCCATTGATTTGCAAAACTTAATTTCATTACAGAACGGAAAAACAGAACATTAACTTTTATATGTATTTTTAGTGAAGGAATTATCTGATATGCATATGCATGAAATTATATAGTTTCAGTATTATGCACCCCATCGGGTACCCAGATAAAGGACTAGTTTAATCCTTCTGTTTCTTTTGTCTACATTTGGCTTTCGAATACTTGGAGAAAGACAATATGTGGACTTAGGAAACAGTGGCAATAACCTGTCCTTTTCTGGGTGATGGATCAGGTGCCCAAAAGAATATGAGTAGTAATAATAGTATTAGTGGGGATAAGGATATAGATATTAATAACAATACATGTCCTTTAAAAGATATATATACCAAGTACAGTTATATATCTGTTGTAATGTACATACTACTTTTAAGATATGTTCAATATATAAAAATATCAAAGAAATGCAAAAATATAATTACAACCTATATTAATAGAAAATTATTTTGAATTATTAAAAATGAAATTATATAGATTAAAAGACAAAAATCAATGTTGAACAATAAGAAATTTGAATAATGGAAAAATGAATTGGATTTATATTTGAAGGAATGAAGCGGCAGCTTCATTTTATTTTTAGCTTTGAGCTTCAGCTCAAAGGTTTCCTTTGTGTGAGCAAAAGCGAGTTAAGAATCAAAGAAATAATAATAGATGGATTCTTCTTAGTGTTAAGTTTGATTTATTGGAAAGAATATTTATTATAAAGGAATATGAATTATTTCTTACCTTTGTTAGAACATAGCACGAAGGTGTGACGTGAGTTACAAACACAAAAAATGGACCTCTTCATAGGAGTGATTTTTAATGGGGGATGGGAATTGGTTATTGCTGATTTTAAGGGGGAGAGAAGAAATTTGGGATGAAGAGAGTACATTTTAACTCAATTAAGAATATCAGTTCACTAAGTATATTTTATAATTATAATAATTACATAATTTAAATCAATATATAGTGTATACATTCATTTTTGAATACACTATATGTTGAATTGCTCTTGGTGCTTATATTAATATGAAAAACTTTCAACTATAAAATTTTAAAAAGTTACTGGAATTTATTTATGCATATAAACAAAGATAACAGACTTTTTAGCATTATTGTCTGTTATCCATTTTATTATGCAACATTTCCAGAGCTATCTTTTTTATCTTCTTCTGTATTGATAACAACTCCAAGTTTAGTAGAAATTATGGTATTCAGCTTATTGATTGAAGAAGACAGTGAAGCAAGCTGCTTTTCAAGTCTTATGAGCAGATAACAGCTCACAGCAACAGGAAAGCCATTGTTCACTACAAGATTAATCAATTCATTTACTTCCATAAAAAATCACCTCCCTGGTAAGTATATATGTGAAAAGGGAGGTGCTCTATTATATAAATATTAATTTATATTGCAGATTATATCTATAAAATTAGAACGTGTTAATTATTATAAATATTGATGTACATAAATAATTTGTCTAAGATATACTTTTTCTTTTTAAAGGCATAAGAATAAGATATGTTATTATGCTCAGCATAGGATTTTAAGGTTTTGTTCTGGAAAAATATATGATTTATAAAATCAGATTCTTTAGGAGATAGCTGATTTATAGCATATTTAAGACTGTTTTTATCATGTTCTGAGAATAGAATGTCTGACATTTCAGGAATATCTGCCTTATAACTTTCCTCTATATATTTATCAATGGAATTAACAGAAGAACCTTGTATTTTGTTGTTTTTAAGCTGCTTCTTTATAAGATCATTGATACTGTTTTTTATTCCATTAGTGGCGTAAGCAACAAATCTGTGAGTTTCTATATTATAAAGTGAAATACATTTGAATAAAATTCTATAACATTCATTCATGATGTCTTCAAAGTCATATCCATGTATAAAGGTTCTCCTTGAAATATTTATTATAAAAGGCCTGAATTCTTCTGCTAACTTTTCTTTTGAAGATTCATTTCCTGTTTTAGATTCCTTGACTAATTTTTCGATATATTTATAATTCATAGAAACCTCCACAATTTTTATTGTAGATATATAGAAAAGCTCTACATTAAGTATATATGTAGAAAGGAGAAGTTCTACATGAAAGTATAATATAAACATTGCTTAGAAAACATATTGGTTTGTTATGTAGAAATTCATGTTTAATGTAAGATGAACTGGTTATGAAATACATATTGCTTAAAATCAGCAGATTTATTTGTTGGAGCTGATAAAAACATGTCTTATAGTAATAAGAATTGAAAATTTGGATGTAATAGGAACAATATTGGGTGGTAGTATTGTACCAATAATATTAACAAGTATTACTGTACTTTACAGAATGGATGGAAATGTATTGATTGAGGGTATTGTGCTTTTGATGAAGATGGAAGAACGTATTGTGAATGTGTTGCTGCTTATGGATATAAGGTTGATAAAAGCAGGATATGAATAAAACAATAGTTTGCTAATTAAATCAAAGTATAAATAAGCTATAGTATTAATATATATCAATCATTAAAGTAGCTATCAGAATCATCAATATAATTTTTATCAAGTTCTTTCTCATAAATAAGTTCTTTAATATATCTTACACATTCATCAGTATGCTTTAATATGTATTTTCCCCAAAAGTGGACAACAGTCCAGTCTGAAGCAAATAATTGTTTATCAATTTCAATGTCTCTAGATATATTTCTAGAGATTTTTTTTATCCAGTATTCACTGTTATTGCTATTTTCTAAGCGCTTTTTTTGATTTATCCAATCATATCCATGAAAAAATTCTCCATCACAGAAAATAGCTATTTTATATTTAGTCAAAACTATGTCTGGACTTCCAGGAAGTTTTTTGTAATTCTTTCTATATCGGATTCCTTTGTGCCATAATGCTTTTCTTAAAATGATTTCTATTTTTGTATTCTTGCCTCTTATATGTTTCATTATTTTTCGGCGTTTTTCCTTTGATATTCTATCCATAAGCATTACCTCTAAAATATTATAGTATAACTTAATGATTGTTATTAATATTATATCATGATAAATAAATACTGGTTGTTATATAGGAAGATTAAATATTAAATGATGGAATTTTAAAATATATAGTATATTTAAGGATTAGATATTCTGGAGTATAATTAAAGTATTATTTATGATTGGGGAGAACCATATGAAGTTTGATTATGATAGGACAAGTAAGCAATCTATTGAGGAATATGCAAGACAGTTGATTGATAAAAGTTTGAGTCAAGTTAGAGAAGATGATGAGGAATATATATTAGACAATAAGAAAGCGAAAGGTCAATTGGGGCAGGCAATAGAGGAATATTATTTTGGATATAAAATTAACAGCAGGCAAGAGGCAGATTTTGATGAGGCTGGAGTAGAACTCAAAGTTTGTCCGATTAGAAAGATAAAACCTAAAGAATCTTCTGATAGCATAAGAGAAAGATTGGGATATTCAGCAAAGGAAAGAATGGTGCTGAGCATAATTGATTATTTTAAGTTGGATAAAGAAACGTGGGAAAGCAATTCTGTAATGGAAAAATGCAGAGAATTGCTTCTTATGTTTTATATGTATGAAAGGGATATTGCAAAAGAAGATTTGATTTTTAAGATAATAAGCCTTTGGACGCCATCGAAAACTGATCTTAAGATAATAGAAAATGATTGGAATATAATACATGAAAAAGTCAGTCAAGGAAAGGCACATGAAATATCTGAAGGAGATACCATGTATTTGGGCGCCTGTACTAAAGGAAGCACTGCAGAAAAGAGTAAAAGAAGACAACCAAATTCAGATATACTTGCTTCACAAAGAGCATTCTGTTACAAAAGGCAATATGTTGATTTCATAATTGATGAATTGTTGCAGAAAGAGACATTTAGAAAAATAAATAGATTTAAAACATTATCTGACAATGACATATTGTTTGATGAAAAAATTTATAATACATTCAATGGAATCATGAATAAAGATATTGTTGAAATTATGGATATTTATTCAATTAAGAGAGAGCGAAAAGCAAAAAATTTTATAAGGCTTGTAGTTGATGATGTATGTACAAAAGTTTTTGGAGATCGACTTGATAGATTTGAAGAATTTAGAAAATCAGGAATAGAAATAAAAACTATTCTATTAAAGCCAAATGGAATGCCAAAAGAATCTATGTCTTTTGAACAAATTGATTATTGTGAAATTGTAGATGAAGAATGGGATAATTCTACAATAAAAAATAAATTTGAAAACAAGAAACACCTATGGATAATATTCAAAAGCAAAGTGAATTTTGAAAAGCAATCAGAACTTAATCTTGAGGATATTGTGTTAAACAATGTAATGTTTTGGAACATGCCTATTTCTGATTTGGAAGGAAGCATGTATAGAGTATGGAAAGATACGGTAGATAAAATCAGAATGGGTGATTATGATAATTTTATAAAAATAAGTGATGGAGAGATTGCGCACATAAGGCCAAAGGCAAGGAATAAGGAAGATATTACAATGACTCCTCAAGGGACATATGAAAAAAAGAAATGCTTTTGGCTTAATGCAAAGTATATTAAGGAACAAATAGAAAAGAGAAATTGTAGACATTAAATTTTAGTAAGGAATGAATTAGTAATTATGGCGGGATATATAATTGGATTGAGTAATGAAAAATCACTTAAGGAATGTATTGAAACAGGAATATATAGTACTAACTTAAGTGCACCTAAGAATAATATATGGAAGATACATCATGAAGGAACTTTTGCAGATTATTTTGGAATGAAAGAAGGAGACAATATATATTTTTTCATTGATAGAAAAATATATGGAATTGGACAATTAATCAAGATAAAAGAGGATTGTAAATACTGGAATTATATTGGAGCAGAGAAGCCTAAAGATTATTCATATGATAACATAAAACATTCTATGATAATGAACAAAAAAGAAAATATAAATAACAGGTGTCTGTGCATATTTATGCCTTATCCTAAATTTTTTTCTCAGGGCATTGATATGGATGACGTACTGTCATCAAATCCAAGCAAATTCAGGATGCTAAGAGCATTTTGGAAATTATCATTTGTAAAGGTTGATGAAGAAGAAAATAAAGCTTTAAAGGATATAATCTTAAAAAGAAATGAGAAATTTATATCTTCTGATGATGGGAATTCTTTTGTCTATGATAAGGAAAAGCAGAAATCTATTCTTTCTAAGGTGAATGGGCAATATGCTATGGATTCGAAATCTATTTTAAAAAGCTGTAATGATGGCAATCATATAAAACATGAAATGGCTATAGAAGCAGCATTGCTTGATATTCTATCTAAAAGCAGAGATAGCATCTTTGGAAAGTGGGATTATATATCCCATCAAGTTGTAGCTTCACCATTTAAACCAATAGATTATATGGATAAGATGGATGTATTTGGCTTTAAGTATATTGATGGTTTTGATACAATATCAAAATATTTGGCAATAGAAATAAAAAAAGATGCAGCTAAGAAAGACGTAATTGATCAGGTAATGAAATATGTTGATTGGATAAATGAAGAATATGCATATGGTGATTATGGCATGATCCAAGCATTTATAGTGGCATATGATTTCGGTGATGATGTCATAGAATACCGAAATTCGGTATGTATAAGAAATTATACTAGGGGAAGAAGGCCTACTATACCAGGTTTATGGAGAAATGTGAGGTTGATAAGATATAGCTTCAGTGATGAAAGAGGAATTGAATTTTATGAAGTAGGAAAGCAGAATGAAGAGGAAAATAATTTTAGATAGAGAGATTATGTACATGTCTTCTTAAATTAGTACTTGAATAAATAGAAGAATTATAGATATAATATAATAAGAACATTTGTTTTTTAATATATTTGCAATTTCATCTATATATAGTATAATCAAAAGGTTGAATTGAGGAGGACGGAAAATGCTGAAATATACTATTTGTGAATTATTCGCTGGGGTTGGCGGATTTAGACTTGGATTTGAAAGAAGTTCGTCTGACTGGAAGACTGTCTGGGCAAATCAATGGGAACCTAGTAAAAAAGTTCAACATGCTTTTGAGTGCTATAGAAGCCATTTTGGAATTGAAGGTGGTATAGATGAATATAGTAATGTTGATATATCAAAAGTTCCAGAGGGACACATACCTGACCATTCAGTATTGGTTGGAGGATTTCCATGTCAAGACTATTCAGTAGCAAGTACTGGGGCGCAAGGAATACAGGGGAAAAAAGGTGTATTATGGTGGGAGATAGAACGCATAGTAAAAGAGAAAAGGCCACCATTTATTCTTCTTGAAAATGTAGATAGATTATTGAAGTCACCAGCAAGCCAGAGAGGAAGAGATTTTGGAATAATAATAAGCTGTTTGGCCAATCTTGGATATTCTGTTGAGTGGAGAGTAATCAATGCTGCTGAATATGGATTTCAGCAAAGAAGAAGACGTACATTTATTTTTGCAGTACATGAGAGTACAAAATATTATGATGAACTATTGAAACAGAGTGAATATAATCAGATTCAAAGCACAGGATTTTTCAGTTCTGTATTTAAGATTGAGAAATTTTCTGAACAATTGATAAGAAGTATTGATATCAAAAAAGAATATGATATTGATACACTTGAAATATCTAATAATTTTCAGTTTGAATTTAAGAATTCTGGAATATATAGAAATGGAATAATATATACTATAGAAACCATACCATCTGAAATGATTACACCAAAACAGATAACTTTAAGAGACATAATGGAGAAATCTGTAGATGAAAAGTATTATCTTGTTGGAGAGGATTTAGAAAAATGGACTTATATGAAAGGACCTAAGGCTATTGAAAGGACATCAAAGACTGGACATAAATATATGTTTAGAGAAGGTGGGATAGCTTTTCCAGATCCTATAGATAAACCGGCACGTACAATGCTTACAAGTGAAGGAAGCAAAAACAGGAGCACACATGTGGTTACAGATTTGGAAACGGGAAAACTTAGAATATTGACTCCAATTGAATGCGAGAGAATTCAAGGGTTTGATGATGATTGGACTAATACTGGGATGACACATTCATTTAGGTATTTTTGTATGGGTAATGCTTTGGTTGTTAATTTGATAGAATATATGGCTAAAAGATTAGGTGAAATAATAAAATTTGAATAATATTACAAAAAGCAAAAAAGGAACAAATATAACTTGTCCTTTTTTGCAATAAATTCAATAAAATAAGTATTAATAATTATAGAAGTTCGGTTTATCTTCTATTTCTTCAAATAAAGTTGGTTTTATGGTTCCATGATTATTACATCTTATAAGTACTTGGTCGAGATTGAATGTAGCTTCAGGTTTGGTACAATAAATTGCTTCAAAGAATCTACAAAAAGCTAATTTTATTCCAGCAAAACCTTTGTTTCTAGGATAATTAATTTCCTCTTGGAGCGTTATCCAATAAATTAAATGTTTATAATATTCCAAATTAGGATCGGGATAAGCAGTATTTGTACCGTTTAAATATACATCCTCTAAGAAAATCAATAAATTGTCATATGTATATATTTTATTTATTATTAAATTATATAGTACCGAGCAAATAAGTCCATGAGTAGGTACTTGTCCGTTTTTTAGAGAAAGTTGATAATCACCCTTTCTTTTTCTACCGGGATAATGAAGGATTATATCTTCATATGGATTAATAACACCTTCTTTTCCAATAAATTGCTTCATAAATTTAATCCCTTCAGTATAATTCATATATAGTCCTCCTTTATTTTAGTATAGTATTAAATTGAATATACTATATAATAACATATATACAATAATATATAAATAAAATGTTGCAAGGGAAAAATATATTTACTTTTTATGCTTTGCTATTAGTCTAATTTTACACATGTTAAGCAGTTACCAGCATTGAAACTTGGAAGCATAAAAATAAAGAGAGTTGCATTAATTGAATTTTTAGAGAAGAATGAATGGAAAGATTGTTGTGATATAGTGAAGTTGTAACAGGGGAACCTAATGGAATATAACTTTATTAGGGAGAGGGGAATTTTACATATCACAACAATATTTTGAAGAAGAAGTCAAACATAAAATAGTTAAATTACATTTAGAAGAAAGAACCTTAAAGAGTTTAGCAGAAGAATATGGAGTTTCTAAAGCAAGTATATCTAATTGGGTAAAACAATACTGTAGCGAATGTCAAACAAACCAGGAATTACAAGAAGAAAGTGATTATCTAATAAAAAACAGAAAACTAAAAAGGGAACTTGAAGAAATAAGAAAGGAAAATGCTTTCTTAAAAAAGCTGCGGCATTCTTTGCGAAGGAAATCGATTGATGGTTTAGCGATTCATTTATAATAATAATAAAGAAGATTTTGGAGTTAGATGGTTATTACGAAAATTTAGTTTAAGTGCAAATGCTTATTATAATTATTTAAAAGGTAAAAAAGATAGCTACAGAGCTAATAGAAAGAAGATTAAAGATACTATAACTACAATATACCATGAAACTAATGGAATATTTGGATATAGAACTATGAAGATATTTTTATAAGCAAATTAACGACACATAAATATATGAATAAGGATTTACAGATTAAGTACTTAACTCAAAAGAAAAAACCGAATTACAAACATGGACATGCACATAAAAAATTTGCTAATCTTATTAATCAGAATTTCACAGCTACTAAGAAAAATACTATTTGGTGTACTGATTTTACATATTTAAATTTAACAAATGGTTCTATAAGATATAACTGTACAATAATTGATTTGTATGACAGATCTGTTGTAGCTACGCTTAACGGAAAAGAAATAACCAGTGAATTGGCTATTAACACTATCAAGAAAGCTTTCGCAGCGCAGCCAAGTATTAGTCGTGGATTGATATTGCATAGTAATCAGGGAGTACAGTTTGCCTCAAAAGCATTTGTGAATTTCTGCTCACAAAATCATATAACTCAAAGTATGAGTAAAGCAGGCTATCCCTACGATAATGCTCCAATGGAACGTTATTTTAATACTTTAAAGCGAGAACTTATTAATCAACATTGCTATCATAATGATCAAGAATTAAATGATGATATTTATGATTATGCATATGTGTGGTATAACCATTTACGTTC
Organism: uncultured Clostridium sp.; assembly: GCF_934754915.1. Taxonomy (GTDB): domain Bacteria; phylum Bacillota; class Clostridia; order Clostridiales; family Clostridiaceae; genus Clostridium. Next base: position 6 of record NZ_CAKVKB010000084.1, on the reverse strand, counting down.
ATATAC
>NZ_CAKVKB010000083.1 GCF_934754915.1 uncultured Clostridium sp. | reverse complement strand
ATTTGCAAAAAGATATATTAAAGAACATCTATCTTTCCATTCACATATTACCCTTTCCATTAAAAATCTACTTAATCCTAAATCTCTATATTTAGAATCTGTCATAACGGTACCTTTTTGATTTTCCAAAAGCATTAAAATCCATAACATTTACAGATACATTTGAAATAATATCATTTCCACATAAAATGGAATATGGTATATATCTATCATTCCAATATCCTTTTCTATACCATTCTTCGAAATTTATATCATGAATCTTCTCTGCAAGTTTATTAAAACTTTTTCTAAACTTGTCATCATCCCTATATCCCTTGACAAAATAATATGTTCCTCCAGAAATATTTACTTCTTCCAAAATAACCTCTCTCCCTTCATAATAAAATATTAACATCAAATTTGTATGTTAAATACCTCAAGTATTTTTAATAAAAAATAAAAAGGCATCATTAAATTAACAATGATACCTTTTATATTTTACTACTTATCTCTTTTTAACTTCCTGAGCCACTAATTTATTTACTATTCCAGGATTAGCCTGACCCTTAGCCATTTTCATAACCTGCCCAACAGCAAATCCAAGGATTCTATCTTTACCAGCTTTAAACTGTTCAACAACTTGTGGATTTTCATCTAAAACTTTATTAACCATTTCAAGAATTGCACCTTCATCATTATTTTGCTTCAATCCTTTTTCTTCGATTATAGTCTTAGGTGACTTTCCACTTTCAAACATAGCTTCAACAACCTGTTTACCTATTGCAGATGATATTGTACCATCCTTTATAACTTCAATCAATTCAGCTATATCCTTAGGCTGGAATTTAAGTTCATTTACCCAAGTTCCATCAATATTCATAAGTCTTGAAACATCACCCATCATCCAGTTAGATGCTGCTTTTGGATCTCCTGAAATCTTAGCTGCCTCATCAAAGAAATCAGCCATTTCTGGTGTTAATGTAAGTACCATAGAATCATACTTTGGTAATCCATATTCACTCATGAATCTAGCTTGTTTTTCATGTGGGAGTTCAGGAATAGTTTTTCTTATTTCTTCAATCCATTCATCTGAAATATTAAGAGTAACTAAATCTCCTTCTGGGAAATATCTATAGTCATTAGCTTCTTCCTTACTTCTCATAACTACAGTCTTATTGTTTGCTTCATCCCATCTTCTAGTTTCAACAAACATTTCTTCGCCTTCAGTTACCGCCTTAACCTGTCTTTCAAATTCATGTTCTAATACTTTTTCTACAGATTTAAATGAGTTAATATTTTTAATTTCAGTTCTTACTCCAAGCTTTTCATCACCTTTTTCTCTAACTGAAATATTAACATCACATCTTAATGAACCTTCTTCCATCTTACAGTCAGAAATTCCTGCTGCTGAAAGTATGCTCTTAAGCTTTGTTAAGTATAAAGTAACTTCTTCTTTAGTTCTTAAATCTGGTTTTGTTACAACTTCTATTAAAGGAACTCCAGCTCTGTTAAAATCAATAAGAGCTCCTCTTTTAGTATGTAATAGCTTACCAGCATCATCTTCTATATGAATTCTTTCAATTCCTATTCTTCTTGTTTCTCCGCTTTCAAGTTCAATATCTATATATCCATTTCTGCAAAGTGGAAGTTCATCCTGAGTTATTTGATAGTTTCTAGGACAATCTGGATAGAAGTAATTCTTTCTGTCCATTCTTCCTATTTTAGTTATTTCACAGTTTAAAGCAAGACCTGCCTTAATTCCTAATTCAACAACATGTTTATTCAATTGTGGAAGTGATCCTGGAAGACCTAAACAAACTGGACATACATGAGTATTTGCTTTTCCACCAAATTCAATTGCACAACCACAATACATTTTTGTTTTTGTTGAAAGTTCAACGTGAGTTTCTAATCCAATGACTGATTCAAATTCCATTTGTTTTTCACTCCTTCTTCCTATAAATTTGGATGCATTTCATGCCAATTAGTTGATTGTTCATAGCTGTATGCTAAATTGAATAATGTATCTTCTTTGAAGTAATTACCCATAATTTGAAGGCCTACTGGAAGACCATCAGCTAATCCACATGGAAGTGAAATTGCTGGAATACCTGCAATATTTACAGGAACAGTATATATATCACCTAAATACATTTCTAATGCATTATCTGTCTTTTCACCAATCTTATAAGCTGGAGTTGGTGCTGTTGGAGATACTATTGCATCAAATTCGCTGAATATCTTTTCAAAATCACCTTTTATTAAGTTTCTTACTTTTAATGCCTTTTTATAATATGCATCATAATAACCTGCTGATAAAGCATATGTACCAAGCATTATTCTCTTTTTAACTTCTTTTCCAAAACCTTCGCTTCTTGATTTGAAATATAAATCTACTGCATCTTCAGTATTTTTAGATCTATGACCAAATCTTACTCCATCAAATCTTGCTAAATTTGATGATGCTTCAGCACATGCAACTATATAATAAGCTGAAATAGCATAATCAGCTAATGGAAGTGAAACTTCCTTAACTTCTGCTCCATTTGCTTCAAATACTTTTAATGCATCATAAACAGCTTTTTTAACATTTTCGTCTAATCCTTCTTTAAAGAACTCACTTGGAACTGCTATCTTTTTGCCTTTTACATCTGTATTTAAAGAATCAAGATAATTAGGAACTTTTATATCTGCTGTTGTAAAATCTCTATTATCCATACCAGCTATAGCCTGAGTAAGTAAAGCACAGTCTTTAACATCTCTTCCTAAAGTACCAACCTGATCCAAAGTAGAACCATAAGCTACAACACCATTTCTTGATACTCTTCCATATGTAGGTTTAAGTCCAACAATACCACAGAAAGATGCTGGCTGTCTTACTGATCCACCTGTATCTGTTCCAAGAGCTATTGAAATTTCTTTAGATGCAACTGCTGCTGCAGATCCACCTGATGATCCACCTGGAACTCTTTCTAAATCCCAAGGATTTTTTGTTATTTTAAAAGCAGAATTTTCAGTTGATGAACCCATTGCAAATTCATCCATATTTAATTTACCAATTATTACTCCACCCTCAGATTTAACCTTTTCTGAAACTGTTGCATCATATGGTGAAACATATCCTTCTAGAATTTTTGAAGCACAAGTATTCTGCATTCCTTTAACGCTTATATTATCCTTTACTCCTAAAGGTACTCCCCCTAGAATTCCTAAATCTTCACCTTTGCTTAATTTTTCATCTAAAGTTTTTGCTTGATTTAAAGCTTCTTCTTTAGCCACATATAAAAATGCATCAACCTTAGAATCAACATTTTCTATATTATCTAAATGAGCTTTTGTAACTTCTTCTACAGAAGCTTCTTTTTTAGCTATTATTTCTTTTAATTCATGAGCCTTATAATTTGAAAACTCCATTTTATTGCCCTCCTTGTATTATCCTTTTATTATTGCTGGAACTACAATATATTCTTCTAATGTATCAGGAGCATTAGAAGTTACATCTTTAAGATCTAATGAAGGTACAACAACATCTTCTCTATATTTGTTTTCAATATAATATGGATTAACTATTATATCTTCATTTTCAGTATCTAACTCACCTAACTTTTCAAAATAAGATAATATTTGGTTTAGGTCTTCTGCCAAACCTTCTTTTTCACTTTCATCAAAGCTTAATCTAGCAAGTTCAGCAACATATTCAACATCTTTTATACTAACAGACATTTTTACTCCTCCTTCTCTATAATAAAATGTATCTAGCCATATATTAACTCAGAATTTTATTAAACAAATCTACCTCTATAAAAATCATGACTAGATAAATTGGTATCTCTTATGATTAACACAATAAATTTTATCATAAAATTTACTTTTTTACTATTTGTACCTTAGGTAAATCAGTCTTATCTTACAATTCCATTCATAAAAAACAATAGACATAAAGACATAGCAAGACTAACTGCAGAATAAAGAAATCTTCTACTTCCAGTTTCATTAACAAGAAATCTTAATGATAATACAGCCATAGTTATACATACACCTATCTGTATTGGAAGGTATGAATTAAATATTTGTCCTACATAATAAAATTGATATGTAGTTAAAAAAGTACATATTATTATTATGCTTGTTATAAACGCTGATCCAAACGAAAGCAGATTTATTAGTTTCTTCATTGCTTTTACCCCCTTAATATTTCTTCAAACTCCTCTTCTGAAAGAATTCTAACTCCAAGATCTTGTGCTTTTGTAAGTTTTGATCCTGCTGCCTCTCCCGCAATTACATAATCAGTTTTCTTACTTACACTTCCTGCCACTTTTGCTCCAAGACTTTCTAACTTTTCTTTTATTTCCGACCTTGAATAATTTTGAAGAGAACCAGTTGCTACTACTGTCTTGCCCATAAATGGATTTTCGCTAATTTCAGTCTCCTCAAATTTAGGATTAACTCCAAGTTCTAATAATTCATCTATAGTTTCAAGTACTTTTTCTTCTTTAAAAAATGACATGACATCCTGTGCTACAATATCTCCAATATCAGGTACACTAACCAATTCATCAAATGAAGCATTTTTTAATGCTTCAATAGATTTAAATTTATTAACTAAATCCTTAGCTGTCTTAACTCCTACATTAGGAATACCTAACGCATATATAAATGAATAAAGTTCACAATTCTTACTTTTTTCAATAGCATCCAAAAGATTTTGAGCTTTCTTTGGTCCAAATTTTTCAAGTTCTACAAGTTCTTCTTGCTTTAATTTGTATAAATCTGAAATTGACTTAATATTGAGTTTTTCAAATAACTGTTCAGCTGTTCTTTCAGAAAACCCTGCAATATTCATTGCTTCTCTGCTAGCATAATGCACTATACTTTTAACCATTTGTGGCTTACATGATAATGTATTTTCACAAAAATAATGTGCACCATCTAACATAACATGACTTCCACATGCTGGACATTCTTTTGGTGGTTCAATTTCCTTTGTTCCTTCTAATGTTTCAGGAACTACTCCCATTATTTCAGGAATAACATCGTTACTTCTTCTTACAAATACATCTGCACCTATTTTAATACCTTTTCTAGCTATATCGTCCATGTTATTTAAAGTAGCTCTTTTAACTGTAACACCTGCAAGTTCAACAGGTTCTAAAATAGCAGTTGGTGCAAGTCTTCCACTTCTTCCTACATTCCATTCAACTCCAAGAAGTTTTGTTGTCGCTTCCTGTGCTTCAAATTTATATGCAATTGCCCACTTAGGGAACTTAACTGTATACCCCATTAATTCTCTTGTTTTTATATCATCAATAGCAATTACAAGACCATCTATATCATAATTCAAATCAAATCTTATGTCTTTTATATAATTAATCTGTTCTTCAATTTCATCAATATTAGTACATACTTTTAAATAATCATCCATAGGAAGTCCTTTATTCTTTATGAATTCCATCATTTCTAAATATGTCTTAAATTGAGTTCCTTCTTTATATCCTACATCATAAAAAAATGCTGAAAGGTTTCTCCTTGCAGTTTCTTTTACATTAAGGTTTCTAAGTGCACCTGCTGCACCATTTCTTAAATTTTTAAGAGGAACAGAAGCACTTTCATTATATTTATCAAAGGCTTCCTGAGTCATGACAGCTTCACCATGAACTTCTAAAATATCACTGCTGTCTATTTTAAGTGGTATAGATTTTATTGTCTTTACCTGTGCTGTTACATTTTCCCCAACACTTCCAGTTCCTCTAGTTGCCGCTATTTCCATTATTCCATTTTCATTATATGTTAAATTTATTGTAAGTCCATCAAATTTCTTTGTAAGAATATATTTTAAATCAGGAAGATCTTCTCCCTGAGCTCTCATATCATTTATAAATTTCACATTTCTATTATGCCAGTCTATGATTTCCTGAAGTGACTGTGCTTTATCAAGACTCCATAATCTTGCCTTATGAGTATATTTTTCAAATCCTTCAAGAACAACATCCCCAACTCTTAATGTTGGAGAATAAGGAAGTACAATACCTGTTTCTTCCTCTAATTTTTTAAGTTCATCATATTTTTTATCATATTCCTTATCTGTAACACTTGGATTATCTAAAGAATAATATTCATAAGAATATCTATTTAACTGTTCTACTAATTCTTTTATTTTTTCTTTCTTATCCACCATTTTTTCTCCTTAACTTGTATAATTGCTTTTTCATCAAATCATTCAAGTCACAATTTACATTCTATTTAATATTATTCTGTGGAAAAGTTTAATAATAATCCACAGAAAATAGAATTATGCTTATATCATTTTTAGTTTTGCAACTGATAATAACAATACTTTTACTCCCTGTTTATCAAATGCAATAGTAAGCTTCTTATCATTACCGCTGTCTTGAACTGAAACTATAGTTCCAACCCCAAATTTGTCATGCATTATTTTTCTTCCTAAAGTAGCTTCTGCTGCTGAAAGATGCTCATCCGAACTATTTGATATATTTAAGTTTCTGCTGGCATTTAATCCACTTCCAGCAACTGTTTTGTTCATGCTTCCTCTTAAACTATGAGGATTATTATATGAACTTCTATTAATAAAAGATTCTCTGCTTTTCATTGCTGTTTTTTCTGCAGAAACATATTCTTTTAATTCTGGTTTTATTTCATTAATAAAATTAGATTGAGAGTATGCAACGGTTTTTCCAAATACTCTTCTCACTTCTGCTGATGTCATGAATAATGTTTCTTTTGCTCTTGTTATACCAACATAACATAGTCTTCTTGATTCTTCCATTTCTGATTCTTTTTCGAATGACGCACTTCCAGGGAATATACCATTTTCCATTCCAACCATAAATACTACTGGAAATTCAAGTCCCTTAGCACTATGAACCGTCATAAGAACAACACTGTCATCTTCATCTTCTATTTTATCAGTGTCCTGAACTAATGATACTTTTTCTAAATATGCAGATAATGATTTATCTTCACTTGTCTTTTCAAAATCAACCGCATCAGATACTAATTCCTTCAAATTTTCAATCCTGCTCTTATCTTCTATTTCATTTGATTTTTTAAGCTGTTCCATATATCCTGTATCTTCTAAAATAGTTTCGATAAGCATAGACACAGGAGTAGTTTCACTTAAAGCCATTAAGTTTTCCATAAGCTGCACAAAAGGTTCTATACAAGAAACATTTCTTGGAGTTAATGTAGGAATACTTCTTATTTCGCCTAATGCATCCCATATATTTAAATCAAAGTTTTCTGCAAATTCCTGAACTTTTTTAACTGTAGCATCTCCAATACTTCTTTTAGGAACATTTATAATTCTCTTAAGGCTAATATCATCCTGTGGATTTACAAGTACTTTTAAGTATGCAAGAATATCTTTGATTTCCTTTCTATCATAGAATCTTGTTCCACCTACAATCTTATAAGGAATTCCCTTTCTTCTGAAACTTTCTTCAAATATTCTTGATTGTGCATTTGTTCTATATAATATTGCAAAATCACTATATTTCTTGTCTTCTTTATTTCGTATGTCTACAATCTGTTTTCCAACAAAATCACCTTCGTCACTGTCAGAATAAGCTCTATAAATTTTTATTTTACTTCCACATTCCTGCTCAGTTCTAAGAACTTTACTCTTTCTATTAGCATTGTTAACTATAACAACATTTGCTGCATTTAATATATTCCCCTTTGATCTGTAATTCTGCTCTAATTTTATTACTTTTGCTTCTGGATAATCTTTTTCAAAGTCAAGTATATTCTTTATATCTGCGCCTCTCCATTGATATATACAATTATGAACCACTATACCATCAGCAATATAATTTCTTGTATCCTCAATGTTCAAATCATATACAAATCCACAATAATCCTCATATTCAACAGAAACTACTAAATCTTCTATGATTTCATTATTATCTTGAACAGCTATTGCCATACCAGATTTAAAACTCCCTATAGGCATAAAATTAAAACTTTTATCATTAGTCAGTTTTGCCTTTTTTAATATATCAAAACCATCCTCAACTATACTTAGTTTTTTTGCAAACTCTTCTGCTTCATCATATAAAGCTCTTTCAGTTTCAACCCTATAAGTATTTCTCTGGCCATCTCTCACATTAAATCCAGCTTCAATAAATTTATTTTTTGCTTCATCTCCTGAAGAATTAAGACCTATTCTATGAGTATACAGCCCTCTTTGAAGAGATTTTTTCCCTCCAAAAAAACTTAGATTTATCCTCTTTCTTACTGAATCTCCTCTAATAACTGCATTACTTAAATGATGTGGATATTCTTTATATAAAAATTCATCCTCCATAAGTTTTTCTGCACCATTTACTGTATCAATTTCTTCAAACATTTTTTCTATTTGTTCTTGAGATAAAATTACGTTTCTTCCCCTTGAATTAAATACAATAGTAGGTATTCCATATTTCACTGAATAATATTGTTCATAATAAGATGCATCACTTTTTTTATCACATACTTTAATTATCCATATCTTATCAGCCTGTTCTCCATTAAGTCTTACAGCTAAACCACTAGCTTCTCTATTTTCCCTTGTTCTTATAGATGAAATTTGCCCCACTCTATATCCAAATCCATTTTTATACATTAAATAAACATAGAATTTATCTTTTTGTAGTATTACTTTTCCAAAAGAAATATGATTAGGAGTTGCTTTTATAATCTTTCCACTTTGTGTTGTAATTTTTACAATTTTACCTTCATATTTCTTTTTATTTATATTACTTATTTTAGTCAAATAAACTTCTCCATTACCTGCTGCTGAAATAACACTATGATTACTATTTAATTTTTCAATTTCAATTTGACCACTATCTGTTGAAATCATGGTTCCTTCTACTAGGCATTGATCATCATCGCCAACAACACATATATTCTTATATTTAGATGCAAGCAATTTAACAAGTTCATATTGAGCACCATTTGTATCCTGATACTCATCAACCATAATATATTTAAATTTTCTTTGATAAAATTCTAAAACTTCTGGATTACTTTTAAATAATTCCACGGTCTTAAATATGAGATCATCAAAATCTAATGCATTATTTTCTTTAAGCCTTTTTTGATACATCTCATAGACATCAGCAATTTTGTTTTCTCTGAAATTAGACTCATTTTCAAGTTTATAGCTTCTTGAACTCTGCATCCTGTCTTTAGCTTTTCCTATTTTGCTCATTATCTCTTGTTCTGAAATATCTTTCTCGTTAATATTAACAGCTTTCATACATTCTTTTACTAATGTCTTCTGATCCGAACTGTCATATATAGTAAAACTTGATTTATAACCTATTTTATCTATTTCTCTTCTTAAAATTCTTACACATGTTGAATGGAAAGTAGAAATCCACATATTTTCAGCACTTTCACCAATAAGAGCTTTTACTCTATCTTTCATTTCTTTAGCAGCTTTATTAGTAAATGTTATTGCTAAAATATTATAAGGTGCAATATTCAAGTCTTCTACCATATGAGCTATTCTATGAGTTAGTACTCTTGTCTTTCCTGACCCTGCTCCTGCTAAAATCAATACCTGCCCATCAATTGTAGTCGCCCCTTCATATTGTTCTTTATTAAGTAAGTTTTTTAAATCTAACATTACTTTTTCCTCCTTTCCCATTCCTTAAATATTATAACATAATTACATAAATATAATTCATTCTAAGTTATTTATGTACATATTTAATATTTAAAATTCATAAAATAAATGCAAAAAACAATTCATATTTTTTATAAAATGAATTGTTTTTTGCATTTATTCAAGATTATATACTTATTTTTGAATGAAGTACAATTCGACATTTTTCTATTTGCCTTCTAAAATTTAAAACCTATTGAATATTTAACAATTTATCAAAGGAAAACATTTTCATCTTTACAAATTAAAAAAACGCAACCCTTGGGGCTAGGTTGCGCTTTAGCAATAAGCAATAAGCAATAAATAAAAAGGGGGCTATATATTCCTTTTATTTATCCTTGCACAAATTATTATAGAATATTATGTTCAATATTGCAAGGATTTTATTAAAATTTTTTAATTTTTTTAATAAAAATGAATATTTTTATTGCAATTTTTTTAATCATTCGTTAATAACTCTTTAATAACGCTAATTCTTCATCTGACAATTCTCTATATTCGCCTTCTTCTAAATCAGGATCTAAAGTCAATCCTCCAAATTCCTCTCTTTTTAAATAAACAACTTTCTTTCCTACAGCTTCAAACATTCTTTTTACTTGATGATATTTTCCTTCCTGTATTGTAACTCTTATTTCTGATCCTTCATCTGATGCTGATATAATATCAAGCTTAGCTTCCATACATTTATACCCATCATCCAATGTAATTCCCTTCTTAAAAGCTTCCACATCTCTTTCATCAACTTTTTTATCTATCTTTGCATAATATACCTTATCAACATGCCATTTTGGTGAAATTAATCTGTGATTAAGTTCACCATCATTAGTTAAAAGTAATAATCCTACTGTATCTTTATCTAATCTTCCTACTGGAAATGGTTCAAAAACCTGGTGATCTATGTATAACAAATCAACAACGGTTTCATCTCTATTATCATTTGTAGCCGATATCACTCCTGCCGGCTTATTCATCATTAAATAAATATGCTTTCTGTAAAAAATCTCTTCTCCATTAATTTTTATCACAGCTTTTTCTGGATCAATAGCCATTCCATTATCTTTTACCACTTTACCATCAACTTCTATTAATCCCTTTTTAACAAATCCTTTAACATCTTTTCTGCTTCCATATCCTAAATTTGAAATAACCTTATCTAATCTTTCCATGCATTCACATCACTTTCTTGATTTTATTATTCTCATTCATAATTACAATTATATATTATTATTTTTAAAATTCATCTATATTTTTCAACAAATAAAAACTTCATTTAAAAAAAGGATAATTCTAGAACTTTTCATCCTAGAATTATCCTCATTTATAAAATTAAATTCCATTTTGATAATATCCCATTACTCTCGGAACATAATTCTGAGTTTCTGAAGGCATTTTGTATAAATCAGAAGCTGATCTTACGCCTCTGTTTTTCATTGTTCCAGGGCCTCCATTGTAAGCCATTAGAGCCATTTGTATATCTTGATTATATTGATCAAGATATTCTCTAAGCAATTGAGTTCCACCATTTACATTTTGATTCACATCATATGGATCTGTTATTCCAAGTGACGAATAATTTCCAGGCATTATCTGCATAAGTCCTGCTGCTCCTGCGCCAGATGTGCATGTTGAATCAAAATCTGATTCTTGTTTTATTACTGCAAGAATTAATGATTCACTTACTCCATATTTTTTAGAAGCTTCACTTACAGCTGAATATATTTTATTTAATTCTTCTGGGCTTCTATTACTTGAAATGGAGCCAATATTTCCTGCTCCATATGCATACCCATTATATGATCCATTTATCACTAATGGAATATCTGTAAGTTTCTGTCCAGCAAGGTATGTCTGCATTGCTCTTGCTGTCTGCTTTGAAGCTGCTGAAGTATTAATCACCTGTGCTGCTGCAGCACTACTGCTTTCACTAGAATTTACTGATTCATTTGAATTTTCATTGGACTCAGCAGAAACATTAACAGATGTATCATTTCCATTTGCTGAATTTGATACATTAGAATTATTAATTATTGTGTTAACATTATTTTGTGCATTATTCTTTGCTGACTCCATATAATTCTGCATCATCATTTGAAATGCTAAATTATTATATTCATTGGCATCACTTGATGATGTTGATTCATTAGTTAATTGTCCATTGCTCATAAGTGACATTGCCATTAACTGTTCATTAGATATACCATTCACTCCATCTATAGGCATCTTTATCGTTCTCCTCTCGCTTTTTCTCATAATTTATTTTTCGTTCAATTTTTATTAATCTTTAATTATGAAAGTCAACTCATTATAATCTTCATAACTAACTTTTTTATAATAACTCTTAGCAAGAGCTAAAATTTTATACTTTCCTGATTTAAATGGTATAAAACTATAAAAATTTTTTTTACTATATGATTGGACCTTTTTCCATTCACAATTCTCCATCAAATAAAATTCGTAACATACATCTTTTCCGCCTCTGCTTATTGCTTCTATTGAAAATTCTTCATTAACCTTGCCTTCTGCCTTGTTTGCAATTATTTTGGTATTTAGCACTGGAGAAGCTTCATTGACATACAAATTTATCTGCTTTTTAGAATCAAAATCTTTATTGCATTTTATATTTTTAGCATAAACCTCTATAGTATATTTTCCTGCTACTTTAGGTATAAATCTAAGTTTCTTATTTTTACCAAATTCTGTCTGTTCTATTGATTGTCCGTTTATCTTAGTCTCATATTTAATAAGAACTTCATTTGTATTCTGAGCTATACATTCAAATTCTATTGTATCTCCTACAAGATAATTCTCTTTATAAGGCAGAAGTATATAATCAATTTCCCCTGGAATATATTCCATAACTTTTAAATATATTATATTATGGATATCAAATTTCTTCTTCGAATATTTATCTTTTACCCTTATTTCAACTTCATATTCTCCTATTTTATCTGGCGTAAAATCAATCCAATTGGAACAGTTATATTTAAACTCCTGTAACATTCTTCCATCCTTTTTTATAATAAATGAATATAAAAGTCCTGTTCCACCTTCTGCATTAACCATGATATTTACAGTTTGGCCAATTATTATCTTCTTTTCTCTATCTACAATTACATCTACAATCTTAATTGGTTTTTTACCTCGCTTTTCTACTGTAAATGCTATCTTTTTACTGTCTTCATATTCATCTTCAAAGCTTTTATCTTTTACACATAAAACAACTTCATATTCTCCAGGTTCCTTAGGTATCCATTTAAACTCTCTGCTGTCTATAAATCCTGTATCTTCTTCTATCGGGCCCTTAACTTTATATCTATACAATATATGATTCCCACCTTCAACATCTGAATTGAACATTATTTCAGTTTCTGTTGCTTGTGGAGAATTTAAATCTGCTATAAAATCTTTTATTTTTATATCTCTATATGGTTTTACATTATATAAAAAAACTGCTCTATCATCATATTCCTTATTAGAAAGTATATTTCTTACAAGACACAGTATTCTATATGTGCCTGGTTCATGCTCAATGAATTCAACATTACTATTAGTTGAATAATCCTGTATACATGTTGATTTTCCTTCTTTAGATATTTTATAAAATTTATATAATATAACTTGTTCCGATTCCTTTTTTACATTTGTTTCTACTGCAAATTTTAGTTCTTCATTTGCAATAAGTTCAGCCGATAAGCATTTTATATTTATAATCTCAATATTAATATTTTCGTCTACATCTATATCTATAATTCTAAAATCATCAAAACTCTCAGTTGAATTAAGAGTTTTACATTGTGCAAGAAATTCTAGTTTTCCAGACTTAGTTGCAGTATATATTAATTTGTTATCTGTATCATACTCTCTTAAAACTGTCCATTCATCATTATCCTTTATATAAAACTTATATAAATATGTTTTATTTTTAATAGGATTTACTGTTATAACTGCTTTATTTCCAATCAGTATATGATCATTTTCAATTACTATCTCTCCTATAATCCCACTATTGCTCTCTTCTTCATAATTCTCATTATTCTCTAATAAGTTTTCATTTAAATTCTCTTCCCTGTTTTGCTCATCATTTTTATTATTGTCTTTTTTTAAATCTTCTTCATTTTTAACAATATCATGAGTAACTGCTATTTCATCCATAGTTTCATCTATTCCTTTCATCAGAGTCTTTTTTTCTTCCGGACTTACTTGTGATGCTTTTAGAAACAGTATATTCGCATTATCTTTATCCATCAATTCTTGAAACTTCTTAATTCCCTCTTCTGAATCGATTTTTTCTTCATCACCGTAGCTTTTTTCTGGATTATATTCCTTTAAATTCATTTGGTACTTCATCTCTCCCTTGACAATTGAAAATTCTTCTTTAGCTAAATAATCTAATGGACGATCTGTCGATGTTTCTCTTGCCTGTACCATAATTAAATAGTTTCCTTCTTCTCTAGGCGTCCATAAACATTGATTTTCTAAAGAGAACTCTTGAATTACTGACCAAATTCCTCCTCTGCCAATAAGAAATTTATATTCCAAATTTTCATTAACATTTTCTGTATTCACATTTATTCTTATTGCAGTATTAATATTTTGTGGCTTTTCTTTATCGAAAACAATTTGTATATATTCTGATTGAACTTCATTCATAAAAACCCAAACCCCTTTAATACATAATTCTGAAACATAATTATATTATAGCTTCTTTCCAGAAAATGTAAATATCCATAAAAATGCTTGGTTTTAACTAAATTATATCATAAACACTTAATCATTCTCACGTATTTTTAAAATTTTATACTTTTTTTGGTATTTAGACAGTATAATAATTCATAATACCCAAAAATCTTTTAAATTAATGAATTAAAATCTAAATATTTTTTATAATAATATTTTTAGTAATAAAAAAAGAAGCTTCTCAGCTTCAAATTATTTTTTCAATCAAACACAAAATATTTTTTTCTAGTCTTTTATCATCTTCAATTGTTCTTTTTGAGGTGTGAGATGTTCTTCCTCCACTTCTTCTTATCTTTTGATATATATGTCTCTCTTCCAATAGTTTTTCAATATTATTATTGCTATAAATATATCCCTTTGGATTAATAACATATGCTTTTTTTGATAAACTTATTGCTGCAACTCCATAATCTTGAGATATTACTATATCATTCTCCTTAGTTTCATTTGCAATATACATGTCTACACTTTGAAATCCACTGTCTACTATTCTTACATTGCTATATTCGCTATAAATAAAGTGATTTACATCGCAAAATATTATAATTGGTATCATATATGATTTAGCTACTTTTTCAATAATGGAGATACCTGGACAGGCATCTCCATCAATTATAATCCTCATTAAAATTAAAGTCTCTTTTCTAATTCAGCTTTCATATCTTCATAACCTGGTTTACCTAAAAGTGCAAACATATTCTTCTTATAAGCTTCAACTCCTGGTTGGTTAAATGGATTAACTCCTAATAAATAGCCACTTATACCACAAGCTTTTTCAAAGAAATATACCATATATCCAAAATAATAAGCAGAAAGTTCTGGCACATTAACAACCATATTAGGAACTCCTCCATCATTGTGTGCTAATAAAGTACCTTGGAATGCTTGCTTGTTAACAAAATCCATAGTTTTTCCTGATAAGAAATTTAATCCATCTAAATCATCATCATCTTTTTCTATTTTGATTTCATATTTTGGCTTTTCAACATTAACAACTGTTTCAAAAAGAATTCTTCTTCCTTCTTGAATGTATTGTCCCATTGAGTGTAAATCTGTTGTAAAATCAACAGCAGCTGGGAACAATCCTTTATTGTCTTTTCCTTCTGATTCTCCATATAATTGTTTCCACCATTCATTGAAATAATGTAATGATGGTTCATAGTTAACTAAAACTTCAACTACTTTACCTTTATTATATAAAGCATTTCTTACTGCTGCATATTTATATGCATCATTTTCTTTTAATGATGGATTAGCATAAACTTCTCTTGCATCTGCAGCACCTTTCATCATGTCATCTATGTTGATTCCTGCTGCTGCTATTGGAAGTAATCCTACTGCAGTTAATACTGAGAATCTTCCTCCAACATCATCTGGAACTACAAAAGTTTCATATCCTTCAGCATTTGCTAAAGTTTTTAATGCTCCTTTTGCTTTATCTGTTGTAGCATATATTCTCTTTCTAGCTTCATCAACACCATATTTATTTTCTAAATATGATCTTAATATTCTGAAAGCTATTGCTGGTTCAGTAGTAGTACCTGATTTAGAGATTATATTTAAACTCACATCTTTTCCTTCTATTGCCTGTAAAAGTTCTGCCATATATGTTGAACTTATGTTATTTCCTACATAAAAAATCTTAGGAGCTTTTCTCTTACTATCATCTAATGCATTATGGAAATTATTAGTTAACATTTCAATTGCAGCTCTTGCTCCAAGATATGAACCACCAATTCCTATAACTACTAAAACGTCAGAATCAGATTGAATTTTTGCTGCTGCTTTTTTTATTCTTTCAAATTCATCTTTATCATAATTAACAGGAAGATCAATCCAGCCCAAAAAGTCATTTCCTGCTCCTGTTCCATTATGCAACTTATCATGCGCACTCTTAACCATTTCTTCCATATAATCAATTTCAGTTTCAGCTACATAAGGTGCCAATTTTGATAAATCTAATGATATACCTTTGTTCATGTTTATTTCTACCTCCATATACAATAAGAATATTCTTTATTGTTTAATTATAACATAAATTATGATTTTAATTACTTAATTATATTATTTTTTTATTATTTATAAAACAATAATATTATTTTTGTTTCTTTTTCTAAATTTAATTTATATTTCATAATAACAGATAAAAAAATCTTTCAAAATTTTCTTTGTTCATCATAAATTATTTTGATAAAAAATATATTGTGACAACATTTTTTCATTTAATATTACTTGACTTGTGCATTAATTTAAGAAAATTTACCATTGGTTTTTAATTCGTGTTTTACCATTATAATTTTTTATA
>NZ_CAKVKB010000082.1 GCF_934754915.1 uncultured Clostridium sp. | reverse complement strand
CTATACATTATGAATTTACTATATCTCATATTATATAACATTAAATTTTATTATTCTATTTTAATATTGAAATTCATATTCTTTTCTTCTAAACTATTTTTATATCAAGCTATATACGTTCTCACAATAAGACTATATAACTAATAAAATTTATACCTATTACACATTTTGAAAGGGTACATAAAATATCAATCATATGTATGAAATTAATAATTTAAATGATGAACTTCCTATTAAAATCTATAACCACATATATAATACTACTTTTAAAATTCTTCAGATAAAAGCCAAATACAAAATATCATAGAATATATTGATATGAATTACAACAAAGAAATATCTTTGAATAAACTAGCATCTCAATTTGGCTTTTCTTATGTCTATTTATCTCGAATGTTCAAGGAAAAAACAGGAATGAACATAACTCAATATTTAAACAGTATTAGAATTAATCATGCATATATAGATATACTAAACACTACTGATTCAATATTAAGCATAAGTTATCGCCATGGTTTTAAAAATATAAATTCATTTTATAGAGAATTTAAAAAACAGTATAATAATTCTCCATTAGAAATACGAAGGTTAAATAATGATATTAAATAGTTAAATTCATACAAGAATTTAACTATTTTTTATTTTACAATTTAAATATAAGTAGGCGGTAATCTATGAAAAAAAATTGGTGGAAAGAAGCTGTTATTTATCAAATATACCCTAGAAGTTTTTATGATAGTAATGGTGATGGTATTGGTGATATAAAGGGAATAATTTACAAGCTGGATTATTTAAAAAAATTAGGTGTTGATATACTATGGATTTCACCTTTATATAAATCCCCTAATGAAGATAATGGATATGACATAAGTGATTATTACAATATTCATAAAGACTTTGGTACATTGGAAGATTTTGATGAATTATTAAAAGAAGCACATAAAAGAAATATTAAAATTATTATGGATTTGGTAGTAAATCATACAAGCAGTGAACATGAGTGGTTTATTGAAAGCAGGAAATCAAAACATAACAAATATCGTGACTATTATATATGGCGTGAAGGAAAAAATGGAGCAGAACCAACAAACTGGGAATCAATTTTTTCTGGTTCTGCATGGGCATATGATGCTGAAACAGATATGTATTATCTCCATCTTTATTCAAAGAAACAGCCAGATTTAAACTGGGAAAATGAGAATCTTCGCAAAGATATTTACAAAATGATGAACTGGTGGCTTGATAGAGGCATTGATGGCTTTAGAATGGACGTTATAAATAAAATTTCCAAAGTATATCCACTTCAAGATGTAGAAACTTCATCACGTTACGGAAGACCATCATGTTATACAAGCAATGGCCCAAGAATTCACGAATTTTTAAAAGAAATGGTTTCTAATACAATATCAAAATATGATGCAATGACTGTAGGTGAAATAACCTCCTGTTCATTAGATGATGCTAGAAAATATAGTGGAGATGATGAAAATGAATTAAACATGATTTTTCAATTTGAACATATGAATTTAGATTATGGAAAATATGGAAAATGGTCAAAAATCACCTTTTGATTTATGCAAATTAAAACAATCATTTACAAAATGGCAGCTTTGTCTTCAAGATAAAGGCTGGAATGCTTTGTTCTGGTGCAATCATGATCAGCCAAGAATAATAACAAGATATTTTAATGATGACTTACATCAACAGGATATTGGAAAACTTTTAGCAACAACATTACATATGCTAAAAGGAACACCATATATTTATCAAGGTGAAGAATTAGGAATGTCAAATATTCATTTTAACAGCATTGATGAATGTGATGATATTGAAGTAAAAAATGCATATGAAAAATATGTTTTAGCCGAAAAAGCAATGTCCATTCAGGAATTCTTAGATGGAGTTAACGCTCACAGCAGAGATAATGCCAGAACTCCTATGCAGTGGAATTCCGAAAAAATGCTGGATTTACAAATGGAAAACCATGGCTTAAAGTGAATCCAAATTACACTAAAATCAATGCTGAAAATCAAATAAATTCTCCACATTCAATGTTTAATTGCTATAGGAATCTGATACAGCTTAGACATAATTTTAATATAATTGTTTATGGAGATTATTCACTTCTATTAGAAGATGATAAAAAAATATATATGTATGAAAGAAAACTTGATAATGAAGTCTTATTATTTGCTGGTAACTTTTCTGATTCTTCATTATCCATAAACATAGATACAAAATATATTGATTCAAAAATATTAATAGAAAATGGTGGAAATCTTATTAATTCAACTATAACTTTAAATCCATACGGATGCATAGTACTATATAAAAAATCTATATAATCAAATATTTTTTCGAAAAATTAACAAATGCAAAAAAGAACTGCTACATAAAAAATTACAATACCAATATATTACAATTAACAATAAAGGATGAAATCTTATTATTAGAACATCCATGCACAGTATTTTACACTCTAATGCTTATGTGGCAGTTTTTTTATAAAAATACTATTTAGTTTTTTCTTAAAGCATTCTTAAATTTTTTCAAGTCCTCTGTTGAGCCAAGCGCTACTATTATATCATTTGGTTTTATAATTTCATCAGCACCTGGCGAAACGTTTATATTGGTCCCATCTTTTATTGCCACTACATTTATCCCATATTTTTTACGCAAATCAAGTTCTTTTAATGATTTTTCATTCCATGACTTTAATGATTCTATCTCTAGTATACTGTATTCAGATGATAATTGAATATAATCTAATACATTAGAAGAAACCAAGTTATAAGCCACTCTTTTTCCCATATCCTTTTCCGGAAGTATTACCTTATCAGCACCTATTTTATAAAGAACTTTTGCATGAAGATCACTCTGTCCTTTTGCAATTACGTAATTTACTCCCATTTCTTTCATTAAAAGAGTTGTCATAACACTTGCTTGAATATCAGACCCTATGCTGACAACACCCACATCAAAATTGCTTAGTCCTAATTTTTTCAAATCATTTTCATCTGTTACATCCATTTGTACTGCATGTGTTACACAATCAGCGATATCATTAACTTTATCTTCATCTTTATCTATAACAAGAACATCTTGTCCTAAATCATAGATTGTCTTTGCAATAACTTCTCCAAATCTTCCAAGCCCTATTACAACAAATTGCTTTTTTGACATGTAAATTCCCCCCATTATCCAACAAGTATTTTACCTTCAGGATATTTAATACTTGTCTTTTTATTTTTATTCATAACTGCTAATATAACTGTTATAGTACCAACTCTTCCACAATACATTGTAAACATTAAAACAATTTTACTTATTAGTCCTATTTGTTGGGTGATACCAGTAGTCAATCCTACTGTTCCAAAAGCTGATGCTGCTTCATAGAGAATATCTATGTACTTCTGATTAGGTTCAGTGATGCTTATTATCATTGTTACTATTATAACCAATCCTATTCCAAGAGCAAACAAAGTAAATGCTTTATAAACAGTTTCCTTTGAAAATCTTCTTTCAAATGCTTCTGTATCACTTCTTCCTTTTAAAACTGATATTACTGTAAATACAAGAATTCCAAAAGTTGTTGTTTTAAAACCACCAGCTGTAGATCCAGGCGAACCTCCTATAAACATCAAAATTATTGTAACAAGTTTTCCTCCCATAGTCATATCTCCTGTAGATATGCTATTGAAACCAGCTGTTCTAGGCGTTATTGATGCAAACATTGCATTAAGTATCTTTCTTCCGAAATCAAATTTTCCTAATGTAGCATTGTTTTTGTATTCTAAAAAAAATATTAATGCTGCACCTCCAAATATTAAACATGCAGTAATAGATAAAACTATTTTTGAATGTACAGAAAATCTTTTTGCCTTTTTATAATTGCATATTTCCATCAAAACAGAAAAACCAATCCCGCCTATTATAATTAAAAAGCTTATAACAATAAGTACAAAATAATTTTCAGAAAAACCTGTAAGACTAGAAAAGTTTCCAAAAAGATCAAAGCCAGCATTACAAAAAGCCGATATGGAATGAAATATACTAAAAAACACACCTTTGTTAAATCCAAATTTCGGTATAAATACAATACTCAAAAGAAATGCGGCTGTAATTTGTATTCCAAATGTCAGTTTCAAAACATATTTAAGCATTCTTACAAGCCCTTGAATTTCAAACGCATTCATAGATTCCTGCATAATAAGCCTATCTCTCAAAGTTATTTTTTTTCCTAAAAGCATAAAAATAACTGTTGCAAATGTCATAAATCCTAATCCGCCTATTTCTATAAGAGTCATAATCACGCATTGTCCAAATACACTCCAATAAGTTCCTGTATCTAATGTAACAAGGCCAGTTACACATACAGCTGAAGTGGCTGTGAACATTGAATCAATAAGATTTGTATATTTGCCGCTATTAGATGATATAGGCAAGCTAAGCAGAAGTCCACCAAATAAAATTACTATAGCAAATCCTAAGGCCAGTATCCTAACTTCACTAAATCTCTTTTTTCTTGTAAAATTTTTCCCCATTATTACACCTCAAAAAATGAAACTAATAAAAAAATCTGCTTTGCAGACTGTGTATTTCCGCCCCTTTCCAAAGTTATCCACAAATCATCCGAATATATAATTTCCTAAAGAAAAATAAAATGCAGTCCGAAGACTGCATTTTATATGTAATCTTAAGATAATGCTTTCTTAGCAGTTTCAACTAATTCAGCAAATGCTTTTGGATCATTTATAGCTATTTCTGATAACATCTTTCTGTTAATTTCGATTCCAGCTAATTTAATTCCGTTCATGAATTTTGAATAAGACATATCGTTCATTCTAGCAGCAGCGTTAATTCTTGCAATCCATAAGCTTCTGTAGTCTCTCTTCTTATTCTTTCTTCCAACGTAAGCATTTCTTAATGCTCTTATTACTGATTCATTAGCAGTTTTAAATAACTTGCTCTTTCCACCATAATATCCTTTTGCAAGTTTTAAAACTTTTTTATGATTTTTACGAGAATTCTTTGCTCTCTTTACTCTTGCCATTACTTAAACCTCCTGTACCAAATACTCTATCTTATAGGTATGGTAATAATTTCTTCATTACTTTTTCTTGTGCTTCACTAACATATCCAGCTTTTCTAAGATTTCTCTTAGTCTTTGAGCTCTTCTTAGTTAAGATATGGCTCTTAAAAGCTTTAGCTCTCTTAAGCTTTCCTGTTCCTGTCTTTTTAAATCTTTTTGCTGCACCTCTATGACTCTTCATTTTTGGCATGATAAAAATCCTCCTCTCAAGTTATGCCTTTTTAGGCCCTAAAACCAATGTCATGCTTCTACCTTCTCTTTTAGGTTTTTTCTCTATAATAGAAACATCTTCTAATTTAGTTGTAAATTTATCAAGAATTCTTTCAGCAATGTGACCTAATTCCATTTCTCTACCTCTAAATCTAACAGTGATTTTAACTTTATCTCCATCTAATAGGAACTTTCTTGCATTTTTTGCTTTAATATCAATGTCATGTTCCTCAATAGTTAGACTTACTCTAATTTCTTTTATGCTAATTACTTTTTGCTTCTTTTTAGCTTCTTTTTCTTTCTTTGATTGCTCATATACAAACTTACCATAGTCCATAATCTTACAAACTGGTGGTTTTGCATTTGGAGAAATCATAACTAAATCTAAGTCTCTTTCATCAGCAAGTCTTCTTGCTTCGTTTGATGATACAACTCCAAGCTGTTCACCATCATTACCAATCAATCTGACTTCTTTTTCTCTTATTTCTTCATTAATTGAAAAATCTTTACTAATATTTTTCACCTCCGAAAAATTCTATACATAATATAAAAAGACGGCCTCACTTAGCCGTCTCATATTATCAATACAACTGTATAGACATCCATAAACCTAACTAGTAATCACATGACACCGCAAGGTGAGAAACGGCTGTTTCTTCTTAACATGGTTTAGTATATCATCAACTCAAAAACATGTCAACATTTTTACTCAATATTTTTTCTGGAACATATTCTTCACATTCATCATAAAATTGAATTTTATCTGCAAAGACATTTTTTATTGTTTCTAAAAATTCTTTATTATTGCAATTTTTTGTTCCATATATGGCTATATTTTTAGGTGAACTTGTTATAAGACCACTTATTAATATATCCTCCATATTTACATCAAAACTGTTCTCATCACCTGTAAGTTCCTTCAAAAAATCTTTATAAAGATCTTTTCCATATTCATCTTTCACAATATAATGATTTCCACATTCTATAAAAATTATTATTTTTTCAATTTTGCATTCCTGAATATCAACAAAATATTTAAGAAGACGCACAAACTCTTCATATTCTTTTTCAACCATGTGTTTTTCTACAACTTTATCTATTATCTTTTCAATATCTTCTCGTAACATACGCATTCTAAAGGTTATAAACCCATCTACGTTAATCTCTTGTTTCTCACAAATGCATTCATTTATCTTTTCAATAATGCAGTTTATTCTGTTTAAACAGTAAATAGAATCTTCATCGTCACAAGATTCTTCATAATTTAACATTTTCAATATCTTATTTTCAATTTCCAGTATTTCACTTTGCTTTAAAAAGAAATAATTATCAGTTATAAATTCAAACATTTCTCTTTTTCTATAGTAGTCAATTACAATTTTATATAAAATATTACTAACATATAAGTTAATAATATCTTCTAATTTTTTGCTATATGAATCTCTATCACATATTATTTTTATTATATGTGTCTTATTTTCAATACTTTCAACCAAACCTATCTTTATATCCTTTTTCCTCAGTGATTCTCTTAGCTCTTGTAAGTCATGCGGAAATGTCAGCTCTTCATTGTAAGCTAATTTTAAAACAAGCATGGATTTCACTCCCTTCTTTATATTAGTATGTATTAAAAAACAAGAGATATACTACTATACAAGTTCTATTTTTCTAAAATGTTTTTTATTTTCATTAAGCAATTAAAGTTTTACAACTAAAAATCATTTTAAATTAACTATTCAAAAGTTTACTTTTTAAATAAAAATATTTATAATCTTTTTAACAATTATTTTCTTAAACACAACCATTTAATATTATGTTTTTAATTGTATATTGATTATTACTTGCATCATGTCTCATTTTAACAATAAGGAGTTGATTATTAATGTATGCTTTTACTGATTATAGAATTACAGATGAAGAAATAAATAATTTAACCAATTTAGGTCTGGAAGTAATCAAAGTACCTAAATGCACTAAAGTATATGAAGCGATTGATGGACATCCTGATATTCAGATTAACTTATTAAAAAATAATACCTCTGATAAATTAATAATACAAAAAGATATTTCTGAAGATTTTAGAAATATTTTAGAAAAAAAACACATACAATATATTGTTGCTGAAAAATCTCTAGATTCTTCATATCCTTCAGATATTATTCTAAATGCATTAATATTAAAAGATTATTTCATTCATACTCTATCATATACTGATGAAAATCTTTTCAATTCGCAGAAATCAAAAATAAATATAAATGTACCTCAAGGATATACAAAATGCTCCGTTCTTCCTATAAATGACAAAGCACTTATAACCAGTGATAAAGGAATATATAAAATATTAAAAGATTATGATTTTGATATTCTTCTTCTTCCTCCTGGCGATATACTACTGCCATCTCTTGATTATGGTTTTATAGGTGGTGCTGGTGGTGTAGTTTCTCAAAACAAAGTTGGATTTTTTGGTGAACTGGATGAATACAAATATGGCAATGAAATCAAAACTTTTCTTACTAAACACAACATGACCCCTGTATACTTAAAAAAGGGCAAACTTATAGATAGAGGAAGTCTTTTTGTTCTTTAATGTTTTCACTATATAATATGATTTTCTATTTTTTATGTTACTTTAAAAAATCAGTCTGTACTTTTATTTTTAAATATATGATAATTTTAATATTTATTGTGTATATTTTTAGAATTACTGAATATGATATAATATCAAAGCAATTAAATTAAAAATGGCACTATAGCCAAGTGGTAAGGCAGAGGTCTGCAAAACCTTTATTCCCGTGTTCGAATCACGGTGGTGCCTCCAATGCAAATAAGACTGTTGCGCTAAAAATAGTGCAACAGTCTTATTTACAATTCTTCTCTATCTTATTCCAATTCTAATTTATCAAGATTAATTTTTATTCCCAATTTCATTAAAACATCTAACCCCAGTAATCCATTAATAATACCTTCTTCATCAATAATTCCAAAATCTAAAGATATATTATTCAGATTTCTATCACCAATCTCTATACAATCAATATTCTTTCTATATGCATAATGCTCTCCACCTATACCATACATAGTAATAAACTTATCACTTGCTTCTGCTTTAATACCAATTTCATGAACAGTATCAGGGTCAATTATAGTATGTGATGCTCCAGTATCAACTACAATATCTTTTATACATATTTTCTTTCCATTATACTCAATTTTTATATCTACAAATAATAATCCATGTTCATATCTCAACTTCATCTTGAAATACCCCTTAGTATCGGCATTTGTACTATTTCCATTTCTAAATTTTCTTTTGATGTATGAAATACAAAATTTTTGCCTTTGCATCTTACTAATACATCACCAGCCTCTTCATCTTTTAATGGCTTTACAACAGCAACATCATCTATATATTTTTTATTATTTTCAATATGCTCTTGAAGACTTGTTAGCAAAACAAATTGATTGGGATATATATTTCGAACATCATTCCATTTCATAACATTGCTCCTTTCTCAACTTAATTATTTTAATTCTATCCTACATTCCACATAGGTATACAACAGTTTTCCTAATTTTAATTTTTTAATAAATATTAATTATATCTTTATTAAAATTATATCATAGACTATTAAGTTATTTTGCACAAAATTCTTCACGAACTAATTATAATTAAAAAATACCCAAAGCTTAATATTAATTCGGCTTTAGGTATAATATATGTTTTTATGTTATTTTTCTAATTCAGCATAAGCAAGAAGAGCCATACACTGATCAAATGAATAAATTCCGCTTCCATCAGGATTTCCAAACGCACCATAAAATTCACTTTCTGAATCATTAATTCTCATTTTTTCCATATTTAATACTGCATTATTAATAAGTTCAGAATCTCCTACTTGCTTTCCTATTAAAGCTGCCAGTGCATAAGCTGCAGTAGATTCATATTCATATCCTTCTGATACCTTTCCTTCTACAGTATATCTTCCATATAATGTCCCATTGTTTACTTTTTCCTTAAGCCAATTTATAGTTTCAGGTTTTACTTCTCCTATCTCTGATAAATGCAGAATTGTAACAAGTGCTTCTGATGTATTTAAATCGTCTCTTTCATATTGCCCAGACTCATAATTGTACCAGCTATAATATAATGGAAATTCATCACTTATGTACCCATTTTTAATTTTTTCCAAAGTATTGTTATAAACTTTTTTAAATCTCCAGTTTTCTGCCCATAATTCACCCAGTGCATTAAAATCTCCATAACATAAAGTTAATCTTTGAGATTTCTGATTATTAGCAAAATCATAACAGTCTACAAGATTACCATTTTCAACATTATATTTATATATTGACTTGCTATAATCCTTTAATTCCTTTTCTTTCACCCCAAACTTATCTTTACCATTATAAAGTGCATCATAAACCCTCAAATCATCTATTGCTGCATTAACCCTGCTTGCTTCACCATTTTCAACTTTCCAAGAAATAAGATTGTCATTTTTCATATATTTATTTATGTAATTTAATACAGAGTCAAATAAATCTGGTTCATCTTTTATACCTGCATATTCAATCATAATTCCTTGTGATTCACTCAAAACATTTTCTTCACTATTTGAATCCTTTTTTAAGGTTATATTTATTCCGCCTTCATAATTAATCATATTTTCACGTATAAAATTCTCTGTAATCTCTGCAGCACTATTTCTTGTTTTATCAATAACGCTTTTAAAGGAATTTTCATCTTGAATCATTCCTTCCTTAAGACTCACAAGCCTCCCATCCTTATCAACAGAAAAAGTCGCTGGAACACTTTTTAAACCTAATTTACCATGTATCTTCATTCCTTTATCAAAAACCACTTGAACATCTATATTTTTCTCTTTTAAATACTTTAAAGCATCTTCTTGTATACGAATATTATTTTCATCACTTCTATGTACTAAAATATATTCTATATCTTCATATCCTTCTGACAACATTTTAAAATTTTCACTATTTAAAATCTGAAATTTTGAATCATCAAAAGCACTATCCCAATATGTGAATATAACATTTTTATTTTTGAAATCATTTAAGCCTGTTTCTTTTCCATCTTCTGAAATAAACGCCATATCCGAAACATCATCATATAAACTATATATTTTATTATAGTCTTCATTCTTTTTACTATATTCAGAATTTTCTTTTGTTTGTTTAATCAACTTTTTCTGTTGATTTTCTATGCTCCCAGTTATGCAATAATATATAGCCACCATTAATAACACAATTGTTAAAACTATAACACATGTTTTCTTATTTTTCATTTCTATACTCCTTATATACATTTAAATCCATATCACTATTTTAACATTAAATACTTTTATTAATAAATATTTTATTATATTACTCAACTGTCCATATTTTTGACTATTTTCTCTAATAATAATATAATTATTTTTTAGAATATTATAGCATTATATTCCATTTAATTTTAGTAAGGAGAAATAAACATGAAAACTGACTCATTCATAACCGAAACTTTACTTCAAAATTCCCGTGATGATTTATATATGAAAATGTTAGGAATTGAATTTATAGAAATCTCAAAAGGATATGCAAAATCAAAAATGAAAGTTACTCCACAAATATGCAATCCTTACAATTCTGTTCATGGAGGATGTTTATTTTCTATAGCTGACATTACAGCTGGATATGCTGCATGTACCTATGGGCATTATGTTTCTACTATTTCAGGAAATATGAATTATATACGCCCTGCAATGAATACTCAATACATATATTGTATAGGACAAGAAGTCAGACAAGGAAAACAGGTATCTGCATACAATGTTGAATTATCTGATGATTATGGAAACATACTTGAAACTGGCTCTTTCACTTTCTTCACTTTAAGCCAAGAAGTTTAAAATATAATTAGAATAGGCCGATATATTATTATTAATACATCGACCTATTCTAATTATTTAAACAAATATTGTTACCCTATTGTTTTTGCTATTGCTTGAGTAACTCTTTCATTTTCAAAAGGTTTTACAATAAAATCTTTTGCTCCACCTCTTAATGCTGAAATAACCATCTGTTCTTGTCCCATTGCAGAACACATTATTACTTTTGCATTAGAATCACTAGCCATAATTTCATTTAAAGCTTCTATTCCATCCATTTCCGGCATTGTAATATCCATTAGTGTTACGTCTGGCTTAAGCTGATTATACTTTTCTACTGCCATCTTTCCATTTTCAGCTTCTCCAACAACTTCATAACCATTATCTGTCAAAAGTCCCTTGAGCATAGCTCTCATAAACATTGTGTCATCACAAATTAAAACTTTTTTACTCATATTCTCCTCCTATTTTACATAGGCAAAGTTCAGCAAAGTATTAAAATATTATTTTATACTTGATTGTTTGTGCAACTGGCTGCCATTCATTTTGAAAGGCCCTATAGCTTTGCGTCACAGTTTTTCAACTGCTTTGCCCAATATGATTTTTATTTATACTTAAGCACTATTTTAAGTACATGCTTATATTTTATCATATTATTGTATTTTTTCAACATCTTTACAATAATATCTTCTGTTTAATAAATTTTCACACATAATTAATTTACGCTACAAATATGTAACAGAAGTCAATTCAAGTAAAAATTTAATTTCTAAATATATGAACTTTATTGCTAATCTCATTTTTTATATTTAAAGTAATTATAATTATCAGAAGTATAATGCATATCCATGAAAATAAATCTCCTATATATGAGTATATTGTTTTAACACCCCTAACTGGTACATTAGAAATTAATACTTTATCATCTGTAGTAAAGTAATCCATAGATGATATAGTATTTCCAAGATAATCTGAACTCAAAGACAATCCTTTTTGTACTTGCCTTACAACACTACATCCATTTTCAATTCCTCTAAATGTTGCCATTTCGCTATGAATGGGATCAATTGCTTCCCAATCTGATGATGGCACAAGAAGTATATCCACTTTATTTTGTCCTGCCTGCCTTACATATTGAGGGAAATCACCATCAAAGCATATAATGCTGCTTATCCTTCCATAAGGTGTATCAGTATATTTTATTATTCCATCACCATGAATATCCAAATCTCCCGGTACAATTTTATATTTAGTATATTCATACAGTATATTTCCATCTGGACCTATCATTATAGCCATATTCTTATCATTTTTTTCATTTAAATCGATAGAAGTCACCGTCATAAGAAGATATATATCACATTCATGTGCTATGATCTTTCCTTTATTAATAAATTCTTCTTCACCTTCCTTAAAAACAATCCCATTACTTTCATGCCATTGTACTATTTTAGCACCATTTTCAGCTTCCCTTCTTGTAATTTTAAATAATTCCTCATGAATATCTCTAAATCTCAAATTTAAGTTTTCAATAGCAGTATTCCTATCTTGTTCCTCATCCATTATTTTGTGAATATCTTTCCACAATTGAAAATGCGGCACACTTATAGATGCTATTTTTACATTATCCTCCTTATGGGATCCTAACCAAATAGTCCTGATGCCACCAATAAAATATATAAAACATATAACACTCACAAATATTATTCCGGCCTTTTTTACTACACAATATTTAAATCTATTTTCAATTAGATAAGTTATAAAAGAACATGTCCAATATACAACAAAGCTTATTCCATATATTCCTGTTATACTTGCTAT
The DNA here is from genome assembly GCF_934754915.1 of uncultured Clostridium sp. Taxonomy (GTDB): domain Bacteria; phylum Bacillota; class Clostridia; order Clostridiales; family Clostridiaceae; genus Clostridium. The sequence goes on along the minus strand of NZ_CAKVKB010000082.1, from coordinate 3,694 downwards.
CTGTTTTAAATCCAGATTATTATATTGAGAATATGCAATAGACCCCCATGTTCCAAACGGACTCACTTGTGAAAATGCATATTCAATTGAAACCCCTGAAATAGGAAATATAAGCGTATTCAATATTCCTTCAAATTTTCTATTCAATAATGCATCAATAATAAATGGAATAAATAATATAGTAGTAATGCCCGCCATTATTATACAATTAATTATTCCTTCAAACCCTGTAACCCCATTAAATGAGTATAAACTTGAAATAAAAAATGCTAAATAGGCTATAAATAGTGCCTTTTTAGAATATTCCTTTCTACAATAAAGCATCAAACATACTGGACCAATATATGATGCTAAAATTATTATATGCCGTCCATTATAAAAACACATAAATATCATGCCTATTATTAAAAATTTATATTTATCAAAATATCTCATTATGCTGAAATTTTCCCCCTATATTTCTTATGAATATTAACATTTAATTATTTCGGACTTTTTATGTTCTTCTTTATTTAATTATAAAAAAGTCCTGAACTTATGAATACAAATCATATGTTCAGAACTTTTTATAGTTATACCTATAAACAAACTATATCTTAAAGTGCTTTTCTATATATCCTCTTTATATCCTCCAAACTAAATTCCTTAGGGTGAATCTTCATGCTCACTGCAGAAACCTTTAAGCAATTTTCAGCCATCCAGTCAATATCTTCTTCTTTAATTCCCTGTTTTCCTAAAGTTGTTTCTAAATCTATGTCTTTCAATAATTTCCTTACAACTTTTACACAATCCTTTTCATCTGTTCCTCCCAGCAATTTTGATATTACTGCAAATTTTTCAGGATCTGCATCTATAGATTCTTCATAAATTACTGGAGTTAAAGCTGCAAGTCCTTTTCCATGTACTATATTTCTTAATCCACTTGCTGGATGCTCCATTCCATGAGGAGCTGTGACACCTGCTGTATTTATTACCATTCCCCCAAGAGTACTTGCCCATGTTATCTTTTCAAATGCATCCATATTAGTACTATCTTCATATGCTTTTACAAGATTCTGTCCTATAAGTTCAATTCCTTGAAGAGCCATCATTGTTGTAAGAGGCTGTGCATTTTTAGAAATATATGCTTCCATGTTATGGCATAAAGCATCAAATCCAACACTAGCTAAAATATGCTTTGGCATTGTTGTCATTAATTCTGGATCTATTATTGATGCTTTAGCTACTATAGCATTACATCTTAATGATTTCTTATCGTTGTTATCGGGATTAGTCAAAACGGCAAAACCATTTCCCTCACTTCCTGTTCCACATGTAGTTGGAACCAATATTATTGGAAGAGCTTTATCACTTGATTTTTTCCCAAAGATATAATCTGATACATCGCCATCATTTACTGCAATAAACGCAATTGACTTTGCAGCATCCATTATGCTTCCTCCACCAAGACCTATAACAACTTCACATTTTTCCTTCTTAGCAAGTTCAGCTCCTTCATATGCTGTTGTTGTCAATGGGTTTTGTTCAACCTTATCAAAAATTACAGATTCAATTCCAGCATCATTCAATAAATTTACTGTTTTATCAAGAAGACCACTCTTTTTAGTACTGTTTCTTCCTGTAACAATAATTGCTTTCTTTCCATACTTTAATGTTTCATTTCCTATTTCAACAATTCTTCCTCTTCCAAATATAAGATTTACGGGCAAATTATAATTAAACTTCATCACTCACAACTCCTTTAATACTTTTAAAATTTTATATTTCATTCTCATAAAAGAAAATTTAAATGCAAAATGGCGCCTAGACTTTAATCTAGAACGCCATTGTTCGTTTTTCATTTCTTTACTTTAAATCCAATATATCACATGTGCGTTATATTGTCAAATATTTTCTGTGCAATTTAAATTTTTTTGTATTCGCAGCCTAAAACAGTAGTGTTTAGCCGCATCTTTCTAATATCAATACCAAAAAATAATTATATAAATTCCGTTATGACGTCCAAAAAGTATTCTTATTATTTCAAAATTATATAAAATATTTCCTCAATTTATTATCAATATTTCTTAAATAAATGAGTAAAGCTGTCATAACTTTTATCCCTATACAATATAAATATTCATTTTCCCATACTGTATAATTATAAATTTCTGTTACGACAGCTTTCTTATTTTACTTTTTTTAAAGTGCTTCTTTAATTGATTCTTCAAATATTTTAAGACCTGCTTCTAGCTGTTCATCAGTCATCACAAGTGGAGCTAAAAATCTAATTACTTGTCCATATGTTCCTGAATTTTCAAGCATAAGACCCTTATGAACTGCATTTTGTATTATCTTTCCTACAATTTCACCATTAGGAGTTTTAGATTTTTTATCAGTTACAAATTCAATTCCGACCATACCTCCAAGTCCTCTTACATCTCCTACAACATCATATTTTTCCATCCATTTTTTATATTCTGCCATGACCTTTTCTCCTATCTCCAATGAGCGTTCTGCCAAATGATCCCTTTCCATAATTTCAATTGTCTTAAGTGCAGAGGCACATGCTAATGGATTACCACAATAAGTACCACCTATAGTACCTGGAAGTACTGATTCCATTATTTCTTCTCTTGCTACTATTGCACTGAGTGGTAAACCTGCTGCTATTGATTTTGCAGTTGCTAAAATATCAGGCATAACTCCTGCTTCTTTCCAGTATTCACTTGCAAACATTCTTCCACTTCTGCAGAAACCACATTGTACTTCATCTGCAATAAGCATTATTCCATTTTCATCACATATTTTACGTACTGCTTTAACCCATTCTATTGGTGCTGGAATAAATCCACCTTCTCCTTGAATTGGTTCGACTACTATTGCAGCTATATATTCTGCTGGTGAACATTCTTCAAATACTTTATATATAGAATTTATATAATATTCTATTGCATCTTCTTCTGTCATTCCTTTTGGCTTTCTATAAAGATATGGAAATTCTGCTCTGTAAACTCCTTCTGGAAATGGTCCAAGACCCTTTGCATATGCTTTTTTTGATGTCATTGACATAGTGAGATTTGTTCTTCCATGAAATGCTCCAGAGAAGCATATTATGTTTGGTCTCTTAGTAAATGCCTTTGCTACTTTTACTGCGTTTTCATCTGCTTCAGCACCACTATTTGCAAAATAAGTCTTCTTTTTATCTCCTTTTACTGGCACTATGGAATTTAGCTTTTCTGCAAGTTTGACGTATCCTTCATGTGTTACTATATTGAACATTCCATGAAAATACTTTTCACTTTGCTTTTTAACCTCTTCAATAATTTCAGGATGACTGAATCCTACATTAAGTACACCAACTCCTCCAATCCAGTCTAAAAATCTATTTCCATCAACATCTTCTATGATTGCACCTTCAGCGTGATCGATAACAACTGGATAAACACATTTTATTGCACTTGGAACTGCTTCTTCACGTCTTTTTATTATTTTTTCAGCCTTTGGTCCTGGTAAAGTCTTAGTAATAATTCTTGGTAATTCTTCTTTTAACATCATAAATATCTCCTCCATGTTTTATCATCTATAAAATACTTTCTAAGAAAATTAAATACAGTTTCACTAAATATTCTTAATTCTATAAAAAAATCTGCTTCGCAGACTGTGTGTTTCTGCCCCCTTCAAAAGTTATCCACAGATTGTTCGAAAATATAAT
>NZ_CAKVKB010000081.1 GCF_934754915.1 uncultured Clostridium sp. | reverse complement strand
CTACTTCTGAGGCTCCAGCCGCTACTTCTGAGGCTCCAGCTACTACTTCTGAGGCTCCAGCCGCTACTTCTGAGGCTCCAGCTACTACTTCTGAGGCTCCAGCCGCTACTTCTGAGGCTCCAGCTACTACTTCTGAGGCTCCAGCTACTGCTCAACCATAAATTAATTTAATGTCGATGTAGATGTTTGATATGTAAAATAATAATTCTAAAGCTTTAATTAATTAGAAATTATTAAATAAATACCAGTTTCATAAATCATGAAACTGGTACTTAAATATAGTAAAACAAAATAACTTCATTTATTAATAGGAGATATATAATGTCTGGAATATACTTTTTTTCTATAATACTACTTTACTGTTTATTTATAAATGGTTTTAAAAAATTTTCAAATGAATCAAAGCATGTAGATAAAAAATTCATAATAATATGTGCTTTTATATTTCATATTCTTTTTATAGCTTTATATAAAAAGATAACAATTTATTGTGGTATCAACTTAGTATGTAATTTTATTATAAGTTTTATTATTTATAAATTTTCCTGTGAGTTTATGTCTAAAAATAAATCACTATTATGTTCAAGTTTCTTTCTATTAAATCCTGTATATATAGTATATGCAGCAACATGGACAAAACCTTATAGTATATATTTTTTATGTGTACTTTTAATTTTTATATTTTATTACAAGAATAAAATATATTTAGGGCATACTTTATTTTTAGCTTCTCTATTCATAAATGAATACATTTTGTACTTATATCCTATAACACTTATTGCTCAATCTAATTACATTTTCAAGCAGAAAAATATCTATGAAGACAACAACAATTCATCAATAAAAAAGAATTCTTTATCAAGTATTGTTTTTTATATGGGAATAAGTATAGTAACTTATTTAGAATACACATATAAACTACAGAAATCACTATTCACATATCCTTATACTTCTTGTAATGCATTCAACTTTTGGACTTGTATAAGTAAAAACTGGATAAATATTTATGAAAAATTTTATTTTACATCATATTTTAATATAGGAATCATAATCTTAATAGTCTCAGTAATAAGCATAATTTATTTATATAAAAAATTACATAATAAAGAAAATTCATTGATTGTATTGGGTTATATATACATGACACTTATATTCTGTTTTTTCACTTCAATACACGAAGACTTTTTTGCACCAGTTCTCATAATATTATTAATGCTTTTTATAATTACAAATAAAAAACAGATTTATATTATGTATGTTTCATTTTCAATCCTTCACTTTATGAATCTGGCATATACACTATCAATATATAATCCTAAACAATTTAATATAAACAATCCTTTTGCTTTAATAGGTTCGTTTTTGATTATATGTTCTGTAATTTATAGTATTTACTATTTTATAACCAATGCTCATATATGGACATGTGTTATGAAGCCTAAAGAAAATGTTAACCCAATAGATGATACAGACAAAAAATATAAATTTATAGAGAAATTTAATCCTATATATACAAAATATGATTATATCTGTATTGCAGTACTTACTGTTATTTTTGCATTCATTGGTTTTTATAGATTAGGAAATAACTTTATACCTCAAACCTCCTATAATCTTTTAAAAGATAAAAATGAAATAGTTTTAGATTTAGGAAGTGAACATAATGTTGATCATTTAAGTATTTTTAATGGTTATTTAGGACGCACAGATATCAATGTTTTAGCATTTAATAGCAAGGATAATACATGGGAAGAAACTAACTCTAAAGACAGAATAGAATCTGAATTCAATTGGAATAATGTGAAAATAAATAATACTACTCAATTTTTACGAATAGTTTCTTTAAGTGACCAAATACAGCTGAGAGAAATTGTTATATTAGATGATGAAAACAATACTATTATTCCAGTAAACACCAATCAGTACAGTGCTTTATTTGATGAACAGGACATGTATCTCAAAGATGCAACTTATTTTTATAGAACAATGTTTGATGAAGTCTATTACACTAGAACAGCATATGAATTTATTAATGGACTTAAATCTTATGAAATAACACATCCACCTCTTGGTAAAACAATAATAGCTTTAGGAATAGAGAAATTTGGACTAAATCCATTTGGATGGAGATTTATGTCTGTAATATTCGGAATCTTAATGGTTCCTCTTATGTACATCTTTTCGAGAAAATTATTCAAAAATAGATTTATTTCATGTATGTGTACATTATTATTATGTTTTGATTTTATGCATTTTACACTATCAAGAATTTGTACAATTGATATATTTGTAGCATTTTTCATATTTCTTATGTATTACTTTATGTACTGCTATATCACAGTTGATTTTATTAAAGAAAACCTTAAAAATGTTTTTATTCTATTAGGTTTATGTGGAATAAGCACAGGACTTGCAATAAGCACAAAATGGACTGGATTTTATGCTGCTTTTGGACTTGCAATAATATTTTTTGCTTCACTTTATTTCAGATATATTCAATTTAAAAATGAAAATACTACTTCTTCTGAAAGCACTTTTACCAAATCAAAATTTTCTGGAAAAGTTATAAAAATAATATTGTTCTGTTTCATATGTTTTGTGATTATTCCAATAAGTCTTTATGTACTTTCATATATACCAGTAGTAACCTCAAACAATACTAACAATTTATTCTTAAAAGTCTATGATAATCTGAAATACATGTTTGATTATCATACTAACTTTGTTACAGGAACTCATTCTTACAGTTCCACATGGTATCAGTGGCCATTTATAAGACGACCTCTTTGGGATAGTATAACAATTTTTCAAGGAACTAATATATGTTCTACTGTATCCACTTTAGGAAATCCATTGATATGGTGGCCAGGAATTTTCTGCGTAATATATTGTTTTTATTTAATGATAAAAGAAAAAGATATAAAAGCAGGATTTTTAACTATAGCGTATATGGCTCAGCTTGTTCCATGGATGTTTGTAAAAAGATATACAATGATATATCATTACTTGCCTTGTTCTCTATTTCTAATCTTGAGTATAGGTTATACAGTGGAAAATTTATGTTCACAATTTGCAATATCAAAAATCAGAAAAATGTCAGTAGTTTACTGTTTATTGGTTGTTCTTGTATTTGGTGCCTTTTATCCTGCTATATCTGGATATCCTGTAAACAGAAATTATGTTCAGAAATTTCTAGAACTAAGAGAAACTTGGAATTTTGAATAGGAAGGAGACTTTATTATGTGTGAAATCTTATATTTAGTTGTTCCCTGTTACAATGAAGAAAAAGTAATAAGAGAAACAGCTAAAAGACTGCTTTTTAAGCTTCAAGAAATGATTGAAAACAAAATTATTTCCAAAAACAGCAAAATAGTTTTTGTTAATGATGGCTCATCTGACAATACATGGAACATAATAAAAGAACTTCATTCTAATAATGATATATATTGTGGAATAAACCTCTCTAGAAACAGAGGACATCAAAATGCTCTCCTTGCAGGACTCCTCACAGTTAAAGAATATGCTGATATTGTTATATCATTAGATGCTGACCTTCAAGATGACATTGAAATCATTAATGAATTTGTTAAAAAGTATTATGAAGGAAATGATATTGTGTATGGTGTAAGAGAATCAAGAGAATGTGATAGCTTTTTTAAGAAGACAACTGCTTTGGCATTTTATAAATTTATGAACCTAATAGGAGTTGAAAGTATTTGTAATCATGCTGATTATCGTCTTCTAAGTAAAAGGGTTTTAAATGAATTGGCCAACTTTAAAGAAGTAAACCTATTTTTAAGAGGACTTATCCCTCTAATAGGATTTAAATGGGCAACTGTAAAATATAAAAGACATGAAAGATTTGCTGGTGAATCTAAATATCCTTTATGTAAAATGTTGTACTTTGCATTAGATGGAATAACATCATTAAGTGTAAAACCCATACGAATGATTTCTGCTGTTGGATTTATGATTTTTTGTATCAGTGTATGTGTATTTATTTATACCATAATTGTTAAACTTCTAGGAAAAACTGTATCAGGATGGACTTCCTTAGCGATTTCAATATGGATTCTTGGTGGAATACAACTCTTATCTCTAGGTGTTATAGGTGAATATATAGGAAAAATATACAGTGAAACAAAACAAAGACCTAGATTTATCATTATGGACAAGTTATTAACTAAAAATAATAAATAAACAATGGGTGGTATTAAAAATGAAAAAAGCAATCATCATTGGTGCAGGACCAGCAGGTATAACTGCTGCATATGAGTTATTAAAAAAATCAAAAGAATATGAAGTTATAATACTAGAAGAAACAGATGCAATTGGCGGAATAGCAAGAACTATAAATCATAATGGCAATAGAATGGATATCGGTGGGCATAGATTCTTTTCCAAAGACGAAAAAGTTAAAAAATGGTGGAATGAACTTATGCCGATTCAAGGAAAAGATTCATTTGATGACATTATTCTAAAAAGAAATAAAAAGTTATCTCCAAATGGTCCAGATCCAGAAATCGAAGATAAAGTTATGCTTATAAGAAATAGAATTTCAAGAATATATTATGAGAAAAAATTTTTTGATTATCCAGTAACTATGAAATATCAGACAATTAAAAATTTAGGTCTCATACGTACAATAAAAGTTGGATTTAGTTATTTAAAATCTACAATATGTAAATTAAAAGAGATTAATCTTGAAAATTTTTATATAAATAGATTTGGAAGAATTCTATATTCTATGTTCTTTGAAGGATATACAGAAAAGCTCTGGGGAAGACATCCAAGAGACATTTCTCCAGACTGGGGTGAACAAAGAGTAAAAGGATTATCTATAACAGCTCTTATAAAAGATATAATTATTAAAAGAACATCTAACGGCAAAAATAAAAATATTGAAACATCTTTAATTGAAGAATTTTATTATCCTAAATTTGGTCCAGGTCAACTATGGGAAACAGCTGCAGCCGAAATAGAGAAAATGGGTGGGAAAATATTAAAAAGAAGTAAAGTAACAAAATTAATATCTCAATCAGATAAAATTACAGCAGTTAATTATATAAATACTGAAAATAACGAGCTATTAACTATAGAAGGTGATATTTTTCTTTCTTCTATGCCCTTAAAGGACCTTGTTGAAAGTATTGATAAAAATGTTCCTGAAAAAATATCTAATATAGCAAAAGGATTACCATATAGAGATTTTGTTACAATTGGTCTGTTAGTAAATAAATTGAATCTTATAAATGAAACATCCATAAAAACAATAAACAATATCATTCCAGACTGCTGGATTTATGTTCAGGATATTGGAGTTAAACTTGGACGCATACAAATATTTAATAACTGGTCACCATATCTGATAAAAGATATAAACAATACAGTTTGGATTGGACTTGAATATTTTTGCAATGAAAATGATAGCTTTTGGAATATGACTGAAAAAGAAAGTGTTGATTTTGCTGTAAATGAACTTATAAAAATGGGAATATTAAATAATAAAAATGAAATATTAGATTTTCATAGAGAACATGTAAAGAAAGCATATCCTGCTTATTTTGATACATATACAGAAATTGATAAAGTAATTAAATTTGTAGATAACTTTGATAATCTCTATTGTATTGGAAGAAATGGTCAGCATAGATATAATAATATGGATCACTCTATGATAACAGCATTTGAAAGTGTAAATAACATCATAACAGGAAAAAAAGATAAAAATAATATCTGGAATGTTAATACTGAAAAGAAATATCATGAAAAATGTTAATTTTTTAATTTCACCACAAAAAAGACAGCCTAAAATTTAAAGGCTGTCTTTTTTTATATACTATATTACACAAAATTCATCTTACATTCTATGAATTTTCATGATTTGCTTTTTCTAAATATCAATTCTTATTTTTAGTACTGTTTATAATATCTATCACTTTATTGACTTCAGCTTCAGGAACTTCTTCATATCTTACAAATTCTTTTGAAAATACACCACGTCCCTGAGTCAATGAACGTAATTCTGTAGCATATTTTCTCATTTCTGCCATTGGAATTTCTGCAATAACCTTTTGTTTTTCTCCTTCTGGTTCCATTCCAATAACTCTTCCCCTCTTCTTATTTATATCAGCTATTACATCACCCATATATTCATCTGGTATTAATACATCAACCTGCATTATAGGTTCTAAAAGTATAGGTTTAGCTTGTTCTAATCCTTTTTTGTAAGCTATTGAAGCTGCCATTTTAAATGCCATTTCAGATGAATCAACTGAATGATAAGAACCATCATGAAGTGTTGCCTTTAAGCCTATAACTGGACATCCAGCTAATACTCCATGTGAAATACATTCCCTCAATCCTTTTTCTACAGCTGGAATGAAGTTTCTAGGAACAGCTCCACCAACAACTTTGTCCACAAATTCTAAATCATCTTTTCCATCATCCCTAGGTTCAAATTTAATAATAACATCTCCATATTGTCCATGACCTCCAGACTGTTTCTTATGTTTACCTTGAACATCTGAAAAGCCCTTTATTGTCTCTTTATATGGAACTTTAGGAAGATCTAAATTAATATCAACACCATACTTACTCTTTATCTTGCTTGCAATTATGTTAATATGTGTTTCACCTAGACCAGAGATGATAGTTTCTGCATTTTCTATATCTCTTGAAATTTCAAATACAGGATCCTCTTCCCTCAATTTAGATAGTGATTGAGATATTTTATCCTCATCGCCCTTAGCTTTAGGTACAACTGCCATTGAACATACTGTCTTAGGGAAATTCATCTTATCATATATAACTTTAAATTCTGGACTGCATAAAGTATCTCCAGTGCTTGTGTATTGAAGTTTTGAAATAGCTCCTATATCCCCTGCAATTATCTTCTTTGCAGGAATCTGAGTCTTACCTCTCAAGAAAAATATATGTGATAATTTTTCATTTTTATTCTTATTTGTATTAATGACTGTCATTTCATCATCTGCTTCACCAGTCATAACTCTGAAAAATGAAATTTTACCTACAAATGGATCTGCAATTGTCTTAAACACTAATGCTGAAAATGGCTTTTTTTCATCAAGACCTATGAATACCTCTTCATTTTTCTCTACATCAACAGCTTTTTGTGGAATTGCATATTCAGGAGAAGGGAAACATTCTACAATATCTTCAAGCAAGGTATCTATTCCAATAACCTTTAGTGCACTTCCACACATAACTGGTGCAATATCACCATTTGCACATCCTTTAATAAGTCCATTATAAATTTCCTCATCTGTCAAAGTTCCTTCATTGAAATACTTATCTAAAAGTGCTTCATCTGTTTCTGCTACTGATTCCATAATCATTATTTTACAGTCATGAACTTTTTCTTTTAATTCTTCAGGAACATCAACAGTTTTTATTTCCTTTGTATTTACATCATATATTTTTGCTTTTTCAGAAATTATGTTTATTACTCCTTTAAAGTTATCTTCACTTCCTATTGGATATTGAATTGGAACAACACTTATTCCAAATTTTTGATTTAACTGATCAAGTACTTTATCAAAACTTGAATTTTCTCTATCTAATTTATTTATAAATATTGTTCTTGGTAATTTTATTTTATTACAATATTCCCATGCTTTTTCTGTACCAGCTTTAACTCCTGATACCCCACTGACAACAATCATAGCAACGTCTACAGCTCTCATTCCTTGAATTAGTTCTCCCTGAAAATCAGCATAACCAGGAATATCAACTATATTTATCTTAACATTATCCAATTCAACTGGAGCTACTGAAAGAGAAATAGAAAACTTTCTCTTTTTTTCTTCTGGATCAAAATCCAATACTGTTGTACCATCTTCAATCTTTCCTAATCTATCGGTTATCTTTGAATAATACAAAATACTCTCTGCTAAAGCAGTCTTTCCTGTACCATTATGCCCTATAAGCCCTACATTTCTTAAATTATTTATAGTGTAATTCCTCATAAATTCTGCCAAGTCCTAAAGTTCTATTAGAAAATGGCTGCCACCTGCCTTTCATGTACATTAATCTTTAAACCCTGCTAAAAAACAGCTCAATTTTATATATTTAATATATTATATGTAGCCTATACCCTTATAATTAATAATTCTATTCATATTTGTTAAATCCTTTTTATTTCTCTAAATTTTCTGAAAACTTATTTGTTTAGCAATAATTTTCACTTTTGTATTGTTACTTTCTTTGTATTATAATTAGATTTGATTGTTAAATATCTTCATTAATTATTGATGTGAATTTGGCAATATTAAAATTATTTATATATCAAGGAGTTTTAAATATTTATGAAAGGCTATTCATTAAGCAGATCAAAAGAAAATACACTTAGTAAATTCAGCTTATATTTCACAAATTTTGTAGTATGTTTACTTTTTATAATCTTTTTGATAGTATTCGCTACAACATTTTCTACTGTGTATAATAATTTTAAGTATCCTAACTATGTAAGCATAAGTCTCATCTTATTATACATAGCATTAGCATGTTCATTTATATATGGTATTCATAAGAAAATCAAAAAGAAAATAATGTTTTATTATATTCTTATTTTAGGCTTTATTTTAAGGCTTGTATGGGCACTTATAACAAAAAGTTATCCTGTATCAGATTTCTTAGCTATATATGAAGCTGCGGGAGGACTTCTACAGGGTGACACAACTCCTTTCAAAGGACTTGGTTACTTTGCAAGATTTCCACATAATACTCCATATATATTATTGTTTTCTGTTATGAGAAAATTCTTTGGAGATAATGGGCTTTTTGTAATGAAAATGTTAAATGTAGTTTTATCAACTATATCTATTGCTTTAGTTTATGCTATATGCAATAAAATTTTTAAAGACCAGAAAAAAATATTGCTTGGAACTTTCTTTATTGCTATTCTTCCATCAGCAGTTTTATATGTTCCAGTATACTGCTCTGAAAACATAGCAATTCCATTTTATTTAGCAAGCATATATTTATTTATATTAGTATTAGAAAAAAAACATAACTGCTTTTTACTTCTTCTAAGTGGTCTTCTTTTATCTGTAGGACATTTATTCAGAATGGTTGCTTATGTAATTTTAATAGCTTATATAATGTATATATTTATATACAGCAAAGAAAAAGTATTATCTAAAATCAGAAATTCATTATTTTTAATAATTTCTTTTATTCTTGTTTTCTTTACTGTTTCAACAATTCTTATAAAGATGGATATCACAGAAAGACATTTATGGGATGGAAGTGAACCAAGTATTACTTCTGCTGTAAGGGGAAGTAACATTGAAAGCGGAGGAAGCTGGAATCCAGAAGATGCAGAATTTATAGACGGAAAATTACAGACTGTTGATAAAGATACTCTTTCTAAAATATGTAAAGAAAGAATTTTAGAAAGATATACAACTACTCCTCCAGCAGAACTCTTTAGATTCTTTATAAAAAAAATTGCTACTCAATGGGCTTATGGAGATAATTCTGGTGCATACTGGTCTGAAATTGGAATTGAAGATAATGATATAATTTTTGATATATCCGGAAAAGGGCTCTTATGGTCACAGCTTGTTTATGCAATAATTTTATTATTCATAATTAAGGGACTGTTTAATAAAGAGGATCACATTGATAATAGAATAATAAATTTATTCTATATTATCTTATGTGGTTTTGGTGCAATGTTATTAATCCTGGAAAATCAATGCAGATATGCTTATATAATTAATTATGTCTTTGCAATACTACCAGTAACAGCTTTAAAATCATCAAATGACAATTAGCCTTAATTTTTAAATAATGATTGATATTGATATTGTGTTACATACGGATTTTCTAAGACTTTAATTTTTAAATAATGATCTATATGCATATATAAAAAATCTGCTTCATAGACCGTGTATTTCTGCTCATTTCCAATAAAAAAAGGATTCTCATGTATAATATGATTATCCTTTTTTTCATTATAATATTAATTTGCCTCTTTTTTGTTTTTCTTTTTTCCAAAAGCAAAAAATTTCATTATTATAAAAGTTACTGGAACACCTATAACAGCAGCTAATGCAAATACTATTAGTTTATTCCATCCAAGCATATTATAGAATATCCATACAAAAATATTTTGTATTATAAAATTAGGTATATATGATATACAGAACTTTATAAATTTAACAAACCCCATACTCTGCCTAAATACTAATGTACTATTTAAAATATATGATATTGTCAATGCAGTGATGTATCCTAAAACAAAGGATACATTTACATCTAAAAAGATGGAATAAATATATGAACATAATATTCCATTTATAGTATTTATGCCTCCAACAATCAAAAAACTAAAAAATTCCCTTGAAAAAAATACACTTTTTAATTTTTTAACTTTTCCAGGTTTATATTGATCCCATTCTACAATGTTATTTCCACTTACTATAAATCTTTGTTGTGCCATCAATGAAATAGGTGCATCACTCAATGAATCTGAATAAAACTTTTCTATTTCACATTTCTCATCATTAGAAAAATATTTTTTAAATCTTAATACTTTTTCCTCTCCATAGCAATTTTCGCCTTCACATACACCTGTATTTTTATTTACTTCTGATGCAATAAGATGCTTTATTCCTATCTTTCTGCATATTGGTATAAGTAAAAATTCTGGAGATGCTGAAATCACAACATCATTATCCTTTCTGCTCTCTAAATACCACAATTTGATTTTCTTTTGATTTTCTTTCCAAAATAGTTCAACCATACTTTCAACATCTTTTATTCCATTAAGAAAAGAATAGAATTTTTCTTTAAAGTAAATCTTTGATTCAAATCCAAACATATACTTAAGAAAACCTATTATTTGAATTGGTAGAAATCTTATAAGTCCTGGATTTTTTTTAAGTGAAAAAATAAAAAAATCCAAAGTACTATCCCCATCATAAATTGTTTTATCAAAGTCATAAACATTCATAATTTTATCCTCATTTTTCTTATTAATCAAAGAATTGCTGTTTCAGATATTCTCCAAGACTCATTTAATATATGTTACAAGATTAAAATCACATCTAAAATTTATCTAACACATGTAAAAATACTGGAAAGATTTCATCCTTCATTGTACATTGTCAATCGTAATATATATTTATTTTATCAAGAAATATTAAGCTTAATTCAATTATAATTAACATGTACAAATTAAGTTTATGCAACTGTGTGATATTTAGTTAACATTGCAATTCATTGAAATTCAATTTTTCATCTAAAATCTTTATATATAAATTATAAATAGTACAATAAGAACATAAAGTAATGTTAATCCTATCAATATCTTATCATTTAAAAGTACACTTACTGGATCGCCATCTGATTCTCCTTCAACATTGAGGCTGTATTTCATGCAGATAATCATAACCAATGGTACCGTCCATACTAAATTGTTGTTAGGGTATTTCTCTATAGTTGTTGAATCCACACACCATAAAGAATAGAACACAATAGTAAGACCTAAACACATATACATGTTCTTATCAAGAAATTCATGATTATAATACTTTAAGACCTTTCTGCTCTTACTTCCCTGAGTATTCAACTCATTTCTTCTCTTTCCAAGTCCTAAATAAAATGACATTGCAATAATAGTAAGATAAAGCCAGTTAGAAACTATAATCTCTGTAATAGCAGAACCATATAAAACTCTGAATAGAAATCCAGATACCAAAATTGTAATATCAACTATAGGGCAATTTTTTAATCCCATACTATAAGCAAAATTCAAACCAACATATAAAATTGAAAATATCCATGCATTAATATTAGTGCCACATGCTAGATAATTTAAAATTATTCCTGCTATTGCAATTATAATAGCCAATATCCTAGCTTCTTTTACTGAAACAGCTCCACTTGCTATTGGTCTTTTACATTTCGTAGGATGCTTTCTATCCTTTTCAACATCCTGAATATCATTTATTACATATACTATTGATGAAAGTATACTGAATGCAAAAAATCCAAATATTGTTTTTATTAATAAATCAATATTTAACAAGTTCTGACTAAATACAAGTGGCAGAAAAATCAGTATGTTTTTTAAATAATGATGAACTCTCATTAGTTTTAAATAGTTTTTCATATCTATACCTCTATATATTTAAATTTACTATGATATATAATATTACAAGATTAAAGTTACATCTAAAACTTATTTAACAAAAATATCAAAGAAATCTTGGAAAAATTTCATCTTTTATTGTTAATTGCAATATATATTTTTTTATATTTAAATTAGATTTATTTGACTTACACTTTTAATATTATACTATATTAAACTTCCTTTAACCACTGTTCATTTTTTATATGATTTTATCCATTAAATTATAAATGCGGTCATTTTTATGACCGCATTTAACATACTATTAATCTTATATAATTTTTTTATTCTAACAACCTTTAATTTTCCTTATCTAAATGTATTACATTAATATTCCAGCACCAACTCCAAGTGGTAGCTTAAATATAAACCATACTATTAGAAGAATACTCCATCCTATTAAAAATACTATTGAATATGGAACCATTGTTGAAATAAGCGTTCCTATTCCTGAATCTTTATCATACTTTTCTGCAAAAGCAACAATCAATGCAAAATAACTCATAAGAGGAGAAATTATATTTGTAGTAGAATCCCCTATTCTATATGCTATTTGCGTTAATTCTGGAGAATACCCTATTCCCATTAACATTGGCACAAATATTGGAGCCATAATTGCCCACTTTGCTGATGCAGAACCCATAAACAGATTTATAAATGCTGCAACTAATATGAATGCTAATAATAAAGGAATACCTTTTATTCCAGTAGCCTCCAAGAAATTAGCTCCTTTAACAGCTATTATAGTACCTAATTTAGTGTATCCAAAGTATGCAACAAACTGCGATGCAAAAAATACTAAAACTATATATGATCCCATAGAAGACATACTTTTACCCATTAAGTTAATGACTTGCTTATCATCTTTTATAGTTTTTTCACCAATACCATATGCTATTCCTGGTATTAAGAATAATATTGATATTATGATAACTATAGAATCCATAAATGGCGATTTTAATATTGCATGTGTCTCTGGGTTTCTTAAAACACCATTATAAGGAACAACTAATAATAAAATTGCTGCTATAGTTATTAAGAATGCTATTCCTGCAAATAGAAGACCTCTTTTTTGCTCTGCAGTAACTTCCATTACTTCATTTTCATCATTTTCACCAGCTTTATATTCACCAAGTCTTGGTTCAATAATTTTTTCAGTTACAATAGTCCCTAAAATAGTTATAAGGAATGTTGATATAATTATAAAATACCAGTTTCCTGTAATACCAACTTCATATGTTGCATCTGATAATCTTGCTGCTTCTGTTGTTATACCTGCTAACAATGCATCTGTTGGTCCTGGGAACAGGTTTGCACTAAATCCTCCTGACACACCTGCAAATGCTGCTGCAATACCAGCTAATGGATGTCTTCCACAACTTTTAAATATTACTGCTCCTAAAGGTATTAATACAACATATCCTGCATCTGAAGCTATATTAGATACAACTCCTGCAAAAACAATAATTACTGTAATAAATCTTTTTGGAGTACTTAAAACTAATTTCTTTAATAATGTTGAAATCAGTCCACTTCCTTCTGCAACTCCAACTCCAAGCAATGCTACTAATACAGTTCCAAGTGGTGCAAAACTCGTAAAGTTTTTAATCGCATTTGTAAACATATACCTAATTCCTTCAGGTGTTAATAGACTTACGACTCCTACTGTCAATTCTTTCAATTCGCCTGTTGCTACATCAATACCTTCATATGTTACAGATGTACCAAGTTTGTATGTAATATGAGACACAACCATAATTATTGCACATAATATTACAAATAATGTTGTTGGATGTGGCAATATATTTCCTATCTTTTCTACAGCGCCAAGTATCCCCAAATTTTTCTTTTCATTTTTCATAATTTCCTCCTTGGTAAAGCATTATAACCTTCATAATATTAATATGAAAATGCTCTGTATTTATACATATTATATAATCAAATTAAATTTTTTTCAATATTTAATTGGTTATGTTGATAAATTTATAGTATATTTTGTAACATTTATGACATATATAAAATAATTGCTCATTTAATTACTTTTCTATTATATTGCTTAAGTAATAATTTTGTATATGTGCTCTAACAATAAAAAATCATTCATAGATTTTTTATAAATATAATTTATATATTCAATAAAAACTCTGCTTTTTAGACTATATGATTCTTCCTTTTTCTAAAATTATCCATATTTTGTTCAAAAATATAATTTCATATGGAATGTAACAGTAGCCTTACAACGCTCTTTTGGGTGATGTAGCTTTTACAGTTTTATACAACATTCCAAAGCATTGATATAGCTTACTTAAATCTAATATTTAAAAATCCTATAATTTTCTGTATAATAAAAAAATCTGCTTCGCAGACTGTGTGTTTCTGCCCCTTCAAAAGTTATCCACAGATTGTTCGAAAATATAATTTCCTATAGAATAAAAAAACCTTAACAAACTTGCTTACAAAATATACTCCATGCAAACAATTTTGTTAAAGTCCTTTAATATTTATCCATTTTAATAATATCTGTTTAACTGCCAATGCCAATTTATAATTAAATAATAAATATTATAATTTTAAAATGACATTGCTTAAATAAAGTATCTTTATTTATATTACATATACTCTAAATAAAGTTTCATAAACTATCTATTTTATTTAGGGTATGTAGATTTCCTATTTCTTTTTAATAAATAAATTTTTTAAAGTAAATAGTAGTACTGCTAAACTTCCTCCGCATGTATCAATTAACACATCTCTAAAATTTCCATCTCTTCCTTCAACAAATAATTGATGGAATTCATCTGTACATGCATATAAAAATACTAAAAATACAGCTAATATTATTAATTGATGTAATTTAAATTTATCTTTTATAAAATTAATTATTAAAAATGCTAATATCATATATTCAAGAAAATGTGCACATTTTCTAATAATAAAATTAGCTATATCTCCAAATATTCCTCTAATATTAAAACCAGCTTCAGATAATATATTTATGATTCCTATACTTTGAGAATCTGAAGCTTCTGCTGGCTGATTAGACATAAAAAATATAAAACTCATCCATATAATAATCAATACTAAATTCATAATATCTTTTCTAATATTTATTTGTCTCTCTTTTATCATTTCAGTATCCCTATCTTACATATATTTTTTATTAACTACTAATTCTTTTCTACCATATATCTATTAATATATGCTAATGATTCTTCTAAAAGTTCTTGACCCTTTTCCAAATTTTCTATTTTAAGTTCTAAATTACACACTCTCTGATCCACTTGATTCATCAATTGTTTTATATCCTGCAATAAATGAGCTTCATAAGTGACTTGAATTCCTTCTGCATCAATAAATACTTTTTCAGGAGGATACCCACATTTAGTACATTTTGCATATACTCCTTTTTTCTCTAAATCTATAAATACCTTAAATACATCATTATTGCATTTTTCACAATTAGACAGCATAGTAAAATCATAATGGCTTACATCATAGTAATAAACACTGCCACATTCCTTACATGTTAATTTTAACTTATTATCTTCTGTTACTATATAGAACTCGTTTCCTTTACACCCATCTTTTTTACAAACGACAGTTCTTATCATAACTTTCTAATCTCCTCTATCTTATAAATTACTAATTTTAATTTTATAATTTTTAAATACATCTTTATAAATATTATGCAAAAAATTATTAATCTATGAAATAGATTATTTATAATTAATATCTGAAATTTATTACTGCTACAATTAAATAAACATAATTATTTGTATTTGAAATAAAACTTATATCTTTTAATTTTTTATTCGCTTAAATTTTTTTTAATCTGCTCTTCAACATTCTTTATCTTATAATCTATTTCTTCTGTATTTTTTCCTTCTAATACAAAAGTTCTTTTTATCAGTTTTAATTCTTTCAATTTATCTTCTAAAATCAATTTAGTATCCATAAATCTTCATCTCCATTCAAAATTATTACTGTCTATTTATGCATAATAAAAAATCAGTTCAATTTCTATTATAATTATTGCCAATCAATCTGTCACTTACTTTAACTCAATTTAATTATGACTATTTTCAATTCATTATATTAATATATTTTATTTTTCTATAATTATTCCAATAATAAATCAAATTATTTATTTTAATTTTGTAATCAAATACATGATCATTACATATATTGTAATTAATTTCCATCATATATATATATCTTAATAAAGAGTATTAAATAATAATTTAATAGAATTGTAACTATACTTTATATTGACTCAATAGATTAAAATCCATAATAAAAAGACTATGAATAAATTCATAGTCTTTCACTTTAATGGTGGAGATAAAGAGATTCGAACTCTTGACCCCCTGCGTGCAAGGCAGGTGCTCTCCCAACTGAGCTATACCCCCATAAATGGTGGACCTTCAGGGACTCGAACCCCGGACCTACCGGTTATGAGCCGGTTGCTCTAACCAACTGAGCTAAAGATCCTTCTATTCTTGTATTAACAAGAATACCTGGCAACGTCCTACTCTTCCACACAGTCTCCCGTGCAGTACCATCGGCGCTATAGACCTTAACTTTCCTGTTC
>NZ_CAKVKB010000080.1 GCF_934754915.1 uncultured Clostridium sp. | reverse complement strand
GGTTTACTTAATTATTTATATTATTCTGTTCAATTTTCAAAGACCATTTTCTTTCACAACTTTACGTTGTTACTTTTTTGTCACCCTCAAGCGACTTATTTAGTATATCATTTGTTTTAATGTCTGTCAACAATTTTTTTGAAATCTTTATTTGATTTCGTTTTATTGTTTCTTGTCGCTCCCTGCGACGTGTTTTATCTTAACATAGTACTATAACTTATTATTACTCGAATATATTTATTTTTTTATTTTATTTTCTTTTTCCTCCATATTTCTTTTATTTACTCTATTTTAAATATAACGATACACCTGGCTCATTATATTTCACATTATTCTCATATTACTGAAATTTAATTTATACATTTTAATTTAATTTCATAACAATTTGTAACAAGTTAAACTCAATATTATGTAATTCTATACTTGCTATGCAAAAAAGGACACCAGTCTTATAACTAGTGTCCTTTCTATTTTTAATCTTTGATTAAATTTAATTATTCATTATCATCATTTAAATTATTTTCTGCATCTACATCCAATTTATCTATTTCTAATTTATCATTAATTTCCTGTTTTTCAGAATCATCGCTACTTAATATTTTGGCTATAGCAACAACTTTTTCATCTTCAGTTGTTCTCATTAATGTTACTCCCATAGCAGATCTGCTTGTAACTGATATATCTGAGACGTTTATTCTTATTGCTACACCGCTAGAATTAATAAGCATAAGCTCATCATCAACTTTACAAATAGTAGCTCCTGCAAGTTTACCTGTTTTTTCACTTATTTTATAAGTAATTAAACCTACTCCGCCTCTGTTTTGTACTTTGTATTCTGATACTGGAGTTCTCTTACCAAATCCATTTTCACTTATAACTAATAATTCTTCACCATCTACTGCTATATCCATACAAACAGCAACATCATCATCTTTTAAATTTATAGCCTTAACACCAGCTGCTGTTCTACCCATTGGTCTTACATCTTTTTCATTAAATCTTAATGCATAACCATTTTGAGTAACTATCATAATATTAGCATCACCATAAGTATTCTTAACTTTTAATAATTCATCGCCTTCTTTTAAGCTTAATGCGATTAATCCATTCTTTCTTAAATTCTTGAATTCACTTATGTGTGTTTTCTTAACAATACCATTTTTAGTTCCCATAAATAGGTATCCTTCTTTTTTGCCATCACTTACTGTTAATACAGTTTGAATTTTTTCATCTGGCTCTATAGCTATAAGATTAATTATATTAGTTCCCTTTGCTTGCCTTCCCGCATCAGGAATTTCATATGCTCTTAACTTATACACTCTTCCCTTATTAGTAAAGAACAATACATCTGAATGAGTTGAAGTAATCATTACATGTTCAACAAAATCATCTTCTTTTGTTGTCATTGCCTGAATTCCTTTTCCCCCTCTTCTCTGAGCTGAATAAGTATCAGCAGAAATTCTCTTGATATAACCACCTTTAGTTAATGTTATTACAACATCTTCTTCCTGAATAAGGTCTTCAATATCAATTTCATTCATTACTTTTTCTATCTTAGTTCTTCTTTCATCAGAATATTTAGCCTTTATTTCAGTCAATTCATCTTTAATAACTCCAAGAAGTTTTTCTTCACTAGCTAAAATAGACTTTAAATACTCAATTTGTTTCATTAATTCAGCATATTCTTCTTCAATCTTTTCTCTTTCTAATCCTGTAAGTCTTCTTAATCTCATTTCTAATATAGCCGTAGCTTGTTTGTCAGAAAGAGTGAACTTTTCCATTAAAGTATTCTTAGCAATCTCTGCAGTTTCAGAATGTCTTATAATGCTTATTACTTCATCGATGTGATCAAGTGCTATTCTTAAACCTTCCAAAATGTGTGCTCTTGCTTCTGCCTTATTTAATTCAAATATAGTTCTTCTTGTAATTACTTCTTTTTGGTAATCTATGTAGTTTGATAATATTTCTTTTAGATTCAATACTCTTGGTTCATTGTTTACTAATGCTAGCATTATCACACCAAATGAATCTTGTAATTTTGTATGTTTATATAATAAATTTAAAACTACATTAGGATTAGCATCTCTTTTTAATTCAATTACTATTCTCATACCTTCTCTATCAGATTCATCTCTTAAGTCTGATATTCCAGTAATCTTCTTATCCTTAACCAAATCAGCAATGCTTTCTATAAGTTTAGCTTTATTAACTTGATAAGGTATTTCTGTAACTACAATTCTATGTCTTCCATTTTCCTCTTCAATTTCAGCATCAGCTCTTACTACAATTTTACCTCTTCCAGTTTCATAAGCTGCTCTTATACCAGCTTTCCCCATTACTGTTGCTCCTGTTGGGAAATCAGGTCCTTGAATCTTAGTCATAAGATCTAAAACTGTAGCTTCAGGATTATCAATAAGCATTATAGTTCCATCAATTATTTCTCCTAAATTATGTGGTGGAATATTAGTTGCCATTCCAACAGCTATTCCTGATGATCCATTAACTAAAAGATTTGGAAATCTTGAAGGCAATACTACAGGTTCTTGTTCTTCACCGTCAAAGTTAGGCATAAAATCAACTGTATTCTTATTAATATCTCTTAACATTTCAACTGCTATTTTATTCATCTTTGCTTCTGTGTATCTCATTGCGGCTGCACTATCACCATCAACAGAACCAAAATTTCCATGACCATCAACAAGCATGTATCTCATAGAAAAATCTTGTGCCATACGTACTAATGCATCATAAACAGAACTATCTCCATGTGGATGGTATTTACCTAAAACTTCCCCAACTATTCTGGCACATTTTCTGTATCCTTTTTCAGGAGTTAATCCTAATCCCTGTAATGAATAAAGTATTCTTCTGTGTACTGGTTTTAATCCATCTCTTACATCTGGTAATGCACGCCCAACTATAACACTCATAGCATAGTCAATGTAACACTTTTTCATCTCATGATTAATGTCTACGGGTATAACTTTTCCCTCATTAAATAAATCCATGTACTTCACCTCATATCAGTACTAAATGTCTAAATTGACAACATTTTTAGCATTTTGTTGTATAAATTCTTTTCTTGGCTCAACTTTTTCACCCATTAATATTGTAAATATTTCATCAGCCTGCATAGCATCTTCAATATTAACTTTTAATAATATTCTTTGCTCTGGATCCATTGTAGTATCCCATAGCTGAGAAGCATTCATTTCTCCAAGACCTTTGTATCTTTGTATATCAACAGAACTATCTTTACCACCCATATTTATTAATACCTGTTCAAGTTCCGCATCACTATATGCATAATGTTCTTTTTTATTTTTAGCAACTCTATATAGCGGTGGTTGTGCTATATAAACATGACCTTCATCTATTAATGGTCTCATATATCTATAAAAGAATGTTAATAATAAAGTTCTAATATGAGCTCCATCAACATCAGCATCAGTCATGATTATAATTCTGTCATATCTTATTTTTTCAATATCAAAATCATTTCCTATACCTGCACCAAATGCAGTAACCATAGATCTTATTGTATCTGCATTTAATATTCTATCCAGCCTTTGTTTTTCAACATTAAGTATTTTACCCCTTAATGGAAGTATTGCTTGGAATTTTCTGTTTCTTCCTTGTTTAGCTGAACCACCAGCGGAATCCCCTTCGACTATATAAATTTCACATTCTTTAGGATCTTTAGATGAACAATCAGCTAATTTTCCTGGCAAAGTTGATCTTTCCAACACTGATTTTCTTGTTAACTCTCTTGCTTTTCTAGCAGCATCCCTTGCTCTTGCAGCCATAAGCGCTTTATCAACAATCATTTTACCTACTGCTGGATTTTCTTCTAAGAAAGTTGAAATGCTTTCTCCTACTATTGAATCAACAATTCCTCTTACTTCACTATTTCCTAGCTTAGTTTTAGTCTGACCTTCGAATTGAGGATCTTCAATTTTTACAGATACTACAGCTGTAAGACCTTCTCTTATATCTTCGCCTGTAAAATTCTTATCATTTTCCTTAATATGTCCAAACTTTTTGGCATAGTCATTAAATGCTCTTGTTAAAGCTGTTTTAAATCCAACTAAATGAGTACCACCTTCAACAGTATCTATGTTATTAGCGAATGAAAATATGTTTTCTGTATATCCATCATTGTATTGAAGAGCAACTTCAACAGATACATCATCCTTAATTCCCTCAATGTATATTGGACTTTCATGAAGTGGAACTTTGTTTCTGTTTAAGTATGAAACAAATGATTTTATACCACCTTCATAATGAAAAACTTCTTCTCTTTCACTTTCTTCTCTAAAATCTATTAATTTTATGTATATTCCCTTGTTTAAGAATGCTAGTTCTCTTAATCTTTGTGATAAAACTTCAAAATCATATACTGTTTCATCGAAAATTTCAGCATCTGGTTTAAAATAAACTCTTGTTCCAGTATCGCCTTCACTGCTTTCACCAATCTTTTCAACAGGTGTTAATACTTTTCCCTTACTATACTTTTGCTGCCATATAGCACCTTCTCTTTTAACGGTAACTGTACATTCTTCTGATAAGGCATTAACTACAGAGGCACCAACACCATGTAATCCACCTGAAACTTTGTATCCCCCACCGCCGAATTTACCACCAGCATGTAATATAGTCATGATAACTTCAACAGTAGATTTACCCATTTTAGGATGCATTCCTACAGGCATACCTCTACCATCATCTGTAACTGTAATAGAGTTATCTTTATTTATACTTACCTCTATCTTTTTACAATAACCAGCTAATGCTTCATCAATACTGTTATCTACTATTTCATAAACTAGATGATGTAGACCTCTTGAACTTGTACTTCCAATATACATTCCAGGTCTTTTTCTTACTGCTTCTAATCCTTCAAGCACCTGTATCTGATTTTCATCATATTTTTTATTATTTTGTTCCAAATCAGACTCCTCCTAAACTTATAAAATTAACTGATAAATCTTTAAATTAATAATTGTAGTCCATGTCAGTTCTCTTGGTAAGTGTAGTTGATGATATTGGTGAAAGATATATCTTACTCATATTATCAACCTCTGCAATGATAAAAGATTTAGGTCTTTCATCTGTAATTCTTTCTACAAATCCATCTTCTTCTGCTAATCTTAAGAATTGTATTGTATCAGAACTATACATTGTATTTTGTAAATCAAATATTCCAATTATATCTTTAATAGGAACTACAACATTTTCACCTAAATGCAGAAACACGAAATATTCCTCCTTTAACTTAAAATTCTTCCACTTGATACATTGAATATTCTGGCATTATTATCTAAATACTCATTTAAAACTTCAATACCAGTACATGTTATTATTGTCTGTATCCCATGAATTGTACTCAATATATACTTTTTTCTGTTAACATCAAGTTCTGAAAGAACATCATCTAATAATAAAACAGGATACTCTCCTGTAATTTCTTTGATTATTTTAAGTGATGAAAACTTCATTGTTAAAATAGCTGTTCTCTGTTGACCTTGAGAGCCAAATGTCTTGGCATCTATATCATTAAGAAAAACATTAAAATCATCTCTATGTGGACCAACTGATGTGAGTCCCTTTTCTCTGTCACGATTAATGTTATCTTGTAATCTTTTTAAATAATTGTTTTTATAATTATTTAAATCGACATTACAGCTATATTTAAATTTAATATCTTCTTTACCAGCTGTTATTTCCTTGTGTATTTTTTTACCATAAAAGTTTATTTTATTTATATATTCTAACCGTTTTGAAATAATATAATCAGCATATTCAACTAATTGAATATCATACACTTCCAAAACATCCTCATTAAAATTCTTGCTTTTTAGAAGAATGTTTCGTTCATTTAATATTTTATTGTATTGAACCAAATTAAAATAATATTTTTTATTTATTTGCGATAATTCCATATCCAATAATTTTCTTCTAAGATTAGGGGCTTCTTTAATTACCTTTAAATCTTCAGGAGAAAACATCACCACATTAAATGTTCCAAACAATTCACCTATTTTGGCCACTTTTATAGAATTAACTTTAATAGCCTTTTTACCATCTCTCAGAATGTTTATGTCGATTTTTTTATCAAGTCTGTCTTTTCCTACTAAAAGACTGATATATGCTTTATCATTTTTCCAATTTATTAATTCTCTATCTTTAGATGTTCTATGAGATTTTGCGAATGCACAATAATATATTGCTTCAAGTATATTGGTTTTTCCTTGAGCATTATCACCAATAAAAACATTCACATTTTCACTTAATTCAAGTGCTAAACTCTCATAGTTTCTATAGTTAGCTAACATTATATTTTTAATATACATAAAAAATACACCTATAATAATTATATCATAATAAATAAAATAAAGGTTTATTTAAATTTTTCAGATTGTTGAATTAATTTTTATCAGAATAATTAACTTAACAAAAAATATGTCTTAATTCAACAATCTAAAACTAAAAACCTTTATTACTGGTTTGTAACTTCGTAATCCTCTCCTTCAAAATTAACAACATCACCAGATTTTAATTTTTTACCACGCTGCATACATATTTCATTGTTTACTTTCACCATTCCATCTTGTATATAAAACTTTGCTTCTGATCCTGAACTTACAATTGCAGCATATTTCATAAAAGCATCTAATTTTATAATTTCTGTTTCTATTTTTATTTTATTCATTTTTATGCATAAATATTAACTAAAATATTTATCCTCCTTATCTCATCAATCTAACTGGAAGTACTAAATACTTCGCATTTTCATTATTTACTTCTTCTATAACACACGGACTAATGCTTGAAGTCATCTTCATAACAACTTCATCTTCTTCCATATTTTTTAATACATCTAATAAATATCTTGAGTTAAATGCAATTTGAATTTCATCTCCTTGCAATTTCATCGAGATCTCTTCTCTTACTTTTCCCAATTGAGAATTAGATGATATTATTAGGTTATCCTGTTGAATGTCAAGTTTTATTAAATTAGTATTACCATCTTTGGCCATAAGTGAAGCTCTTTCAATGGCATTTTGAAGTTCTTGCCTATTAACAATAAGAGATAATTTATGTTCTTGAGGTAAAAGAGAATTGTAGTTAATAAATTTACCTTCTAATAATCTTGATATTATTTTAGTTTTCTCTAAATTGAATAGAATATGATTATTTGTAAAAGTAATATCAACAATATCATCTATATCTTCAAGTATTTTTGAAACTTCATTTAAAGTTTTTCCTGGAATTACAACTTCTATTTCAATATCACTATCTAAAAACTCACTTTTTATAGCTAATCTGTATCCATCTAATGCTACTAAATTTAAATTTTTATTTTTAACTTCAAATAAAATTCCTTGAAGTATAGGCCTAGTTTCATCTTGAGCTATTGCAAATGAAGTTCCTTTAATCATATTTTTTAATATATTTTGATTAACTGAAATTTTAAGCTCTTCATTTATTTCAGGTAATTCAGGAAATTCATTTGCATTCATATAAACTACATCAAATACAGACTTTTCACAAGTAATTCTTATTATCTGATTTTCAATAGTTTCTATTTTTATAGTTGCATTTGGAAGTTTTCGTATAATTTCTCCAAATATTTTAGCATCAATAACAATACTTCCCGATTCAGTTATATTTGCATCAACAGTAGTTTGGATGCTTACATCCATATCAGATCCTATTAATGTTATGGATGAATTAAGTTCATTAGTTTTTATGTATATTCCTTCTAATATAGGATTAGTTGATTTACCAGTAATAGCTTTTTGAACTATTGATATTCCTTCTAGTATTTTCTGTTTTTCACATGTAAAAATCATTTAAGTTCCTCCTTATTTATACACATGTATTTTGCGTAAGAATAGAGATAGATATATATAAATTATTAGTAATAATAGTAGTAGGTGCTGTGGATTCTGTTGATAACTATGTATACCTTAGATATATCAACAAAAGTGCATGGGAAAAAAATGTGGATAAAGTTGTGAGAAAGTTGCTTAGTTATCCACAGTTTCCACAATGGTTTTGTTGAAAAATTATTATCCACAAGTTATTAGACTATTATTACACACAACCTGTGGATTAATTTTGAGTTAATTTTTTTGTTATATCATTAATTGTATGTTGCAATGAATCATCAGTTTTTAAATTTTCTGAAATCTTTTCATAGGCATGTATAACAGTAGTGTGGTCCCTGCCTCCAAATTCTTCTCCTATTTTAGGTAGAGACATATCAGTAAGCTTTCTGCTTAAATACATTGCAATCTGTCTAGGATGGGCAACATTTCTAGTTCGTCTTTGAGATTTTAAATCTTCTACGCGTAGATTAAAATAACTCGATACTACATCTTGAATAAGATCAATAGTGATGTGTTTTCCTTGTTTCTTAGATATAATATCTTTTAATGCTTCACTAGCTAGATCAACAGTAACTTCTCGGTTTGTCAATGAAGAGTATGCAATTATTCTTATAAGAGCACCTTCAAGTTCTCTTATATTTGATTTTATTTTTGTAGCTATGTATCCCATTACTTCATTTGCCACATTCAAATTTTCAACATCAGCTTTTTTCTTAAGAATTGCCATTCTTGTTTCAAAATCTGGAACTTGAATATCAGCAATAAGCCCCCATTCAAATCTAGATCTTAATCTATCTTCTAATGTTGGAATTTCTTTTGGTGGTCTATCAGATGAAAGTATAATTTGTTTATTGGCATCATGAAGAGCGTTGAAAGTATGAAAGAATTCTTCTTGTGTACGTTCTTTGCCAGCAATAAATTGAATGTCATCAATTAAAAGTACATCAACGTTTCTATATTTATTTCTAAATTCTTCATTTTTATCATCTTTAATTGCATTTATAAGTTCATTTGTAAATTTTTCAGATGAGACATAAACGACTCTAGCACTAGGATTATTATCTAAAATATAGTGTCCTATTGCATGCATCAAATGAGTTTTTCCAAGTCCAACACCACCATATATAAATAATGGATTATAGGCTTTTGCTGGAGATTCTGCAACAGCTAAGGATGCTGCGTGAGCAAATCGATTACTGTTACCTATTACAAATGAATTAAAAGTATATTTTGGATTTAATGTTGATGACATTTCATCATTAACAACGATGGATTTTGATGATGAATTATTAGAAGCATCATTTTTTAATTCTTCTTTTTCATAAGCTTCAGAAGCTATTACAAATTCGATTTTATATAATTTTGAACAAACTACTTCTATTGAATTTGCAACTAAGTCTTTATACCTTTTATCTAATATATCTTGAGTAAAGGAATTAGGAACGCTTATTGTTATGGTGTCAGAAGATATAGAAATTGGCTCACAACTTTTTATCCATGTATTAAAGCTTACCTCACTTAATTCGCTTTTGATAGTTTCTAAAGTTTTAGCCCATATTTTTTTTAGATCGGCATCCATTTATATTCCTCCATATATATAAATAAAAAATTTTTAATAATATTATGTACAGTTTATCAACAAATATATCAACAGTTTTAAATTATAGACCAATATGTATATAAATATATCAACATGTTAATAATTATGTGTATAAAGTTATTCTGAAAAAAGTTAATAACAGTATAAAAAATTAAATTATAAACAGTGATAAACATAGTATTTATCACGTTTATAGCATAATTAAGTATAAAAGAATAAACAAGTTATTCACAACTTTATCCACAACTGTGGATAAACTCTATTTAAAAAAAGTTATTCACAATATACACATATGATATCATAAGTAAATAAGGTTATTCAATAAGTTATCCACAAAAAAATCATCTGTTGATAATTTTATCAACAGATGATGGACACTTTACAGACCTTGACAGAAGTTTATGTTGTATATATAATAGAAAAGTAAAATTTAAAATCATGAAGTATAGTTTTTGCTATAAATAATATATTTAAGGGGGTGCATGTGTAATGTTCATGACATATCAACCTAAAAAGAGACAAAGAAAAAAAGAACATGGCTTCAGAAAGAGAATGAGTACTGCATCAGGAAGAAACATTCTTAAGAGCAGAAGACAAAAAGGAAGAAAAAAATTAACAGCATAAGGGCCGCATTTAGTGGCCTTTTTTCTGCAAATAGCGGAAAAAAGGAGTTTTAATATCTATGATTTATAGATTGAAAAAGAATTTTGAATTTAAAATTGTATATAGAAGAGGCAAATCTTTTGCTAATGAACTTCTAGTTATGTATATGCTAAAAAATAAGAAAAACAAGGATAGTGAAAATAATCCTTATAATAAATTAGGTGTTTCCGTAAGCAAAAAAGTTGGGAACAGTGTTATTAGAAGTAGATCAAAGAGATTAATAAGTGAAAGTTTTAGATTAAATTATAATTATATATTAAAAGGATATGATTTTATTTTTATAGCTAGAAATCCAATTGTAGGTAAGAGCTATTTTGATGTAGAAAAATCTATGCTGAATTTAATTAAAAAGGCAGGCTTATATAATAATGAAGAAACTACTAATAGGTCTAATTAATTTTTATAGAAAATTTATATCACCAGGGAGACCTTCGTGCTGTAAATATAGACCAACATGCTCTCAATATGCTTTAGATGCAATAAATAAATATGGAGCATTTAAAGGTAGCATTATGTCTATTTACAGAATTTTACGATGTAATCCTTTTTCTAAAGGTGGATATGATCCAGTAAAATAAATGAATAGGAGGCACGTTTTTTTATGTTTCAAGCTATAGTCGATTTTATGAGAAACATATTTGATTACTTTCATAGTGTAATCGTTGGGTTAGGCGTAACAGATGTTGGGCTGTCATATGTTTTAGCAATACTTATTTTTACAGTAGTAGTAAGATTATTAATACTACCATTTAACATTAAGGCTGCAAATTCAACTAGAGGAATGCAGAAAATACAGCCAGAGGTGAAGAAACTTCAAGAAAAATATAAAAATGATCCTCAAAAAATGAACGAAGAAGTAATGAAGTTATATAAAGAGAATAATGTAAGCATGGTTGGGGGATGTCTTCCTTCATTATTACCATTACCAATATTAATGGCTTTATATTGGGTATTTATGGGGATTAATTTACCAGATGGTCAAGTTGCTTCATTTTTATGGATTAAAGATTTATTTTCACCAGATCCATATTATATATTAGCAATAATAGCAGCTTTGTCTACATATTTACCTTCATATTTAATGACAAAAGCTACACCTCAGCAACCTGGCGGAATGAGTATGGGAAGTATGAACTTAATGATGGCTGGTATGATGGGATTCATGTCATTAAAGTTTAAAGCAATATTAGTTTTATATTGGATTATGGGAAACTTAATTCAAACAGTTCAAACATATTTTCTAAATTACAGACCTGCTATGAAGGAAATTGCTCAAAAAGAATTAAAATCTAAAGAAAAAGAAGAAGTTAAAAAATTTGTTATGGAAGTAGAAGAACCTAAAAATTCTGCAAGTAAAAAGAAGAAAAAAAAGAAAAAATAATATAAATTTTATTTAATTTTGCTTTTCAATTAGAGGTGGTGAGTTAACACATGAAATCAATAGAAATAGAAGGAAAAACTGTTGAAGAAGCATTGGAAAGAGCCTTGAAAGAGTTAGCTTTAACAAGAGATAACGTAAATGTTGAAGTATTAGACCATGGATCAAAAGGATTATTCAATGTTATAGGAGTTAAACGCGCTAAGATTAGAGTTACAAGTAAGTATGATTATATTGAAGAAGCTAGGAAGTTTATAGATAACATATTAAAAAGTATGGAATTGAATGCTGACATAAACATAACTGAAGAAGATAATGTATTGAGAATCAATTTAGTTGGCAAAAAGATGGGCCTTATAATTGGATATAGAGGTGAGACATTAGATTCTATTCAGTATTTAGTTTCATTAGTAGTTAATAAGAATCATGAATTTCCACATAAAAAAGTTATATTAGATACTGAAAACTATAGAAGCAAAAGAGAAGAAACTCTTAAGGGTGTTGCATTAAAGGCTGCAACAAGGGTAAAAAAGACAAGGAAATCATTTAAGCTTGAGCCTATGAATCCTTATGAGAGAAGAATTATTCATTCAGCTCTTCAAGATAATTCTGATGTAAACACGTATAGTGAAGGGGAAGAACCTTTCAGAAGAGTTATAATAGAATTGAAAAAATAAGTTTAAAGAGAAAGCCTATATTAGGCTTTCTCTTTAAATTTATTTAAAATATAAGAATTTTATTATTATTCCCTAATACAAATGAAAAGTATATACATTAATTATAATAAATATTTTATATATAATTAAGAAAGATTTAAATAATGAAATAAATTTTATTGTAATAATAATGTTTAAATTCATTTAATATATTTTTGACTAATTAAATATTGTTATGTAAAATTGATATTAGTTCAAAATGGATATACTAATAATAAAGCTTCTTTTTAAGGAGGAAACTAGATGAGAGAATTTGATACTATTTGTGCTATAGCAACTCCAATTGGAGAAGGTGGTATTGCTATAATAAGAATTTCAGGAGAAAAAGCCCTTGAGATTGCAGATAAAATCTTTGTTGGAAAGAACAAGAACCCCATAAAAGAGATGCAAACATATACTATGAGGTATGGAGAAATAGTTGATATAGATACTAAAGAAATAATTGATGATGTTATTTTAAGTTATATGAAGGGCCCTAGAAGTTATACTGGTGAAAATGTAATAGAAGTTAACTGTCACGGTGGAGTTGTAGCTACTAACAGAGTTTTAAATCAGA
Source organism: uncultured Clostridium sp. (assembly GCF_934754915.1). Lineage (GTDB taxonomy): Bacteria > Bacillota > Clostridia > Clostridiales > Clostridiaceae > Clostridium. The sequence continues at coordinate 4,646 of NZ_CAKVKB010000080.1, read as the reverse complement.
TAGTTAAAGCTGGAGCAAGAATTGCAGAACCCGGAGAATTTACCAAGAGAGCATTTCTAAATGGAAGAATAGATTTGAGTCAAGCAGAAGCTACAATGGATATAATTACAGCCAAAACTGAATTATCTATGAAATCAGCCATGATGCAGAGTAAGGGAGCACTTTCCAAAGAAATTGGAGAACTAAGAAAATATCTACTAGAAGTATTGGCATTAATAGAATATGCAGTAGATTTTACAGAAGATGATGAAGATATTGTAGATGATAATTTAATAGATCAAATTAAAGATGGTATAACAAAAACTCTTTTAAGAATTAATTTATTATTGAAAAATGCAGATGAAGGAAAAATAATAAGGGATGGTCTTAATATTGTTATTGTAGGTAAGCCTAATGTAGGTAAATCATCATTACTTAATTCACTTCTTAGAGAAAAAAGAGCAATAGTAACTGATATACCTGGTACTACAAGAGATATAATTGAAGAATATATTAATTTAGATGGAATTCCTATAAGAATTACAGATACAGCTGGAATAAGAGATACAGAAGATACTGTAGAGAAAATAGGTGTTGAAAGATCAAAAGAAAAAATAGAAGAAGCAGATTTAGTTATTTTAATGCTTGATACATCTAGAGAGTTAGATGAAGAAGATAAAGTTATAATTGATTTTATTAAGGATAGAAAATATATAGCTCTTTTAAATAAAGTAGATTTGGAGTGTAAATTATCAAAAGAAGTAATTTCAGGATTAGATAGAACTATAGAGATATCTGCAAAAACTGGATTTGGAATTGAAAATTTAAAAGAAGAAATAAAGAATCTCTTCTTTAATGGAGAAATAAATTCTGAAAGTTTGATAATTTCAAATACAAGACATAAACAGGCGTTGTATAGATCTTTAGAAAATTGCAATATAGCATTAGAAAAGATAAATTTAAATGAATATTTGGACTTAATATCAATATATATAACATCGGCAATGAAAGCTTTAGGAGAAATAACTGGTGACGAATTGGAAGAAGACTTATTAAATAAGATATTTAGTGAATTTTGTTGTGGAAAGTAGGTAAAGAAAAATATGGCAGTGAATTATGAAGCTGGACAATTTGACGTAATTGTTGTTGGTGCAGGGCATGCAGGTTGTGAGGCTGCTCTGGCTTCAGCTAGAATGGGATTAAATACTTTAATTTGTACAATAAATTTGGATTCAATAGCATTGATGCCTTGTAATCCTAATATAGGAGGTACAGCTAAAGGACATTTGGTAAGAGAAATAGATGCATTAGGCGGAGAAATGGGAGTTAATATCGACCATACTTTTATTCAATCTAGAATGCTTAATACATCTAAAGGTCCTGCAGTTCATTCATTAAGAGCTCAAGCTGACAAAAAAGATTATCAATTCAGAATGAAAAGAGTTCTTGAAGAACAAGATAATTTAAAAATAAGACAGATAGAAGTTACAAAGCTTATAGTAGAAGATAATAAAGTTGTTGGAGTAGTGACTAAAAATGGAGCTGTTTTTAGATGTAAGGCAGTAGTGCTAGCGACAGGTACATATTTAAAAGGGAAAATAATTATTGGAGAAGTTTCTTATAGTGGTGGTCCTAATGGATTATTCCCAGCTAACGATTTATCTCAATCATTGTTAGATTTAGGTATATCATTAAGAAGATTTAAAACAGGAACTCCAGCAAGAATAAATAGGAAATCAGTTGATTTTTCTAAAATGATAGAACAAAATGGTGATGAAAAAATAGTTCCGTTTTCATTTATGAGCGGAGATTTACAAAAGGAACAGATTTCTTGTTACTTAACTTATACAAACGAAGAAACTCATAATATTATAAGAGAAAACATAGGAAGATCTCCTATATATAATGGAAGTATTAAGGGGGTAGGACCTAGATATTGCCCATCGATTGAAGATAAAGTAATGAGATTTCCAGATAAAACTCAACATCAGATATTTATTGAACCAGAAGGAACTAATACGTTAGAAATGTATGTTGGAGGATTTTCATCTTCCCTTCCTGAAGAAGTACAAATAAAAATGTTGAGAACACTTCCAGGATTAGAAAATGTTGAAATGATGAGAACTGCATATGCAATAGAGTATGACTCTGTTGATCCAACTCAACTTAAACCAACATTAGAATTTAAAAATATTGAAGGATTATATGGAGCTGGTCAATTTAATGGAAGTTCTGGATATGAAGAAGCTGGTGCTCAAGGACTGATAGCAGGTATTAATGCTGCACTTAAAATTAAGAATGAAGAACCATTAATATTAACTCGTTCTGATGCTTACATTGGAGTACTTATAGATGATTTAGTTACCAAAGGAACTAATGAACCTTATAGAATGATGACTTCAAGATCAGAATATAGACTGCTATTAAGACAGGATAATGCTGATTTAAGGTTAACAGAAATAGGTCACAGAGTTGGATTGGTTACAGAAGAAAGATATAATAAATTTCTAATAAGAAAGAAAAATATTGAAGATGAATTAGAAAGATTAAAAAATTTAAAGATTACAAACAAAAAGGAAGTAAATGAATTTTTAATATCAATAAATTCAACACCGTTAAGAAAAGCTATTAGTTTTTATGAATTAATGCAAAGACCTGAATTGGATTATTTTCAATTAGCAGAATTAGATCCTGAGAGACCACAATTATCAGAAGATATTGGAGAACAGATAAATGTACTTACTAAATATGAAGGATATATACAAAGTCAACTTGAACAGGTAGCGCAATTTAAAAAATTTGAAAAAAAGCTACTTCCTAAGGATATAGATTATAATGATGTGAGTGGATTAAGAAACGAAGCAGTTCAAAAATTATCAAATATAAGACCAATAAGTGTAGGTCAGGCATCAAGAATATCAGGAGTTTCGCCAGCAGATATATCAGTATTATTAATCTACTTAGAACATAAATATGGAAAGCAATCTTAAAGAATGACGGAGGCTATAACTAATATGAAATTTTTTGATTTAATGGCTAAAGCAGCGGAAGATGTGGGATTACAATTATCAAATGAACAGTATGAAATGTTTATGAAGTATATGAAATTGCTTCAGGAATGGAATGAAAAAATAAATCTTACAGCAATTACTGAAGATGAAGAAGTTGTAAAGAAGCACTTTATAGACTGTATTAAAGCTTTCAAAAGAGATGAATTTAAAAAAGCTGAAACAATGATAGACGTAGGAACTGGTGCAGGGTTTCCAGGTATTCCAATAGCTATTATGAGAAGTGATTTAAAAATAACTTTATTAGATTCATTAAATAAAAGAATTAATTTTTTAAATACTGTGATTCGAGAGTTAAAATTAGAAAATGTAACAACAATTCATTCAAGAGCAGAAGATGGTGCTAGAAATAAAAATTTAAGAGAAAAGTTTGATATTGCTACATCAAGAGCTGTAGCCAATATGAGTGTATTATCTGAATTCTGTTTACCATATGTAAAAGTAGGAGGAAATTTTATTGCATTGAAAGGTCCTTCTGTTGAACAGGAAATTTCAGATAGTAGAAATGCTATTGGAACCCTTGGTGGACAGTTGGTTGATATATGTGAAGTAAATATAGAAGAAACAGAATTACGCCATAATTTGGTTGTTGTGAAAAAAATAAAACCATGTGATAAAATTTACCCAAGAAAAGCAGGAACAATAACTAAAAAACCTATAAAATAATATTTAATCAGGATGTACTTAAGATATAAAGAGGAAAATTGTAGATATAGTAGAATAATTTAGTTTAGTAGATAATTAATTTTTAGTAATTTAATGAGGGATGGGGTAAAACATGAATAATGAAATAATACAGATAGATATACATAAAGTAATTCCCAATATATATCAACCACGTAAGTATTTTAATGAAGAGGCAATTCAAGAGTTATCTGAATCTATAAAACAATATGGAATAATTCAACCTCTTACAGTAAGAAAAAGAGGGGATGTTTATGAATTAGTTGCAGGAGAAAGAAGACTTAGAGCTGCTAAATTAGCTAATTTAGACGAAGTTCCATGTAATATAGTTGATATTACAGATACAGAATCAGCAGAAATTGCTTTACTGGAAAACTTACAAAGAGAAGATTTAAATTATATTGAAGAAGCTGAAGCGTATTATAATTTAATACATGATCATAGCTTTACTCAAGATGAATTAGCAAAAAGAATGGGGAAAAAACAATCTACAATTGCTAATAAGTTAAGATTATTAAAATTAAGTGCTGAAGTTAGAGAAATATGCTTAAAAAATAAATTAACAGAAAGACATGCTAGATCATTACTTACACTTCCAGATGAAGAACTACAATTAAAAGTAATAAATAAAGTAATAAAAGATGGATTAAATGTTAAGAAAACAGAAGAATTAATAAATAGAGAATTACTTAAGATTTCTAGTGAAGAATTGAAAAAGAAAAGAAGAAATACAAAAAATGTATTACCAGCAAAGTTGTATGTAAACACTATAAAGCAAGTATTCGATAAGTTTGATATACCTGCTGAATATGGTTATAAAGATGAAGATGAATTTTTAGAACTGACAATAAAGATTCCAAAATTAAAGAAATAAAGTACATATATTTAGGGCACAGTTTGGTGTCCTATTTTTTT
>NZ_CAKVKB010000079.1 GCF_934754915.1 uncultured Clostridium sp. | reverse complement strand
GTAATGAATATAATGTAGAATTGGATAAAGCTAAAAATATAATGGATGCTTACGCATTATTACATCTTGAACAAAATAAATGCGTTGTTATAGGTGATTATGCAATCATAAATCCTTTAGAGATTGCAGAAGTCAAAGCAATTGTAAATCCTTTAAAAGATAACCAATATAAATCTAATATAGTTTTAAATGTTAATACATCTGTAGATGTAGAAAAAATTGCAAATGAATTAGCAGAAAAGATTAATAAAGTTTTGGGACAAAGACTATAGTTTTATTTTAGGAGGGTTTTATGTTTGAAAAATATTTTAAAATAGGATTTATAGCATTAACTTTCAAACTGGTGAATTTAACTATAAGGTTTTAGGAGAATATTTTTCAGAAGGATATAAAGAATATATTTCAAATCCGGATAACTTGAAAATTAGAGAGATAAAGCTGTATAATTTTATTAAGGAGTTGATTTAGATGGAATTAACATTAAAAGAAAAATTGTTAAATACAACTCGATTACAAGATTTTCAATTAATTTTAAAAAAATCTAATGTAAAAGAAATCAAGGAATTAGACAAAGATGTTTTACAACATTTTTGTAGACTTGGAAATGGTGATTGTGCATATAATCATGAAGATCCAAGAAGAAAATAAAAAGCACTTACTTAGAAAAAAGAGTAGGTACTTTTATTTTAAACAAAATTAGAGGAAAATTTGATTTTTTATTGAAATGAACTTATTGAGGTGGTAATTTATGAACTATATAATAAGTTTTATTTCAGGCTTTCAAGGAATTATTGGTGCTGTGTTTGGAACGGTAGCAACTCTTATAACAACTGAACTTATTAAAAGTCTAGGTAGGTTGAAATTTTATTTTAATGATATATCTATAGAATATTCAGGTGAGAATGAACGAGGATTTACTGATATAATTGTAACAGATGTAACAAAAGCAGATGCATGTGGTTATAAATTTAGAGTACAAATATATAATAGTTCTGAAACAATAAAAATATTAAAGGATTTTAAAGTAGAATTTGTATTAGAAAGTAGAAGTATTTATAATAAACCTAATAATAGAGATGAATATATACAACATGATTGTTTCTTGGAATATAAAGATTTTAATTTGATACACATATTGCCTAAGAACATGATTGAAATTAATATGTGTGGAAATATATATAATGAAAATATGATTGAATTTTCTAAATTGAAGAAAGTTTACTTTATTGCTCAAAATCATAATAATAAAACAATAAAAAAATTAATAAAAAAATTTTAAGTATTCTCTTTTTTGAGAATACTTTTATTTTAGGAGGATTTGTATGCTGCAACTTCTATTAATATTATTAACAATAATAATTATGCAATTTATATACTATATGATATGGAACATTAAAGAAAAATTTATATTTAAAAGAATGATTGAAAATAAGTTGAAAAGAAAGATTAAATTCAAAGATATTAAGTAATGTTTTTATTATGCAAAAAATTAAGGGAGGGTTCCATGTTTGAAAAGTTTTTTAAAATAGGTTTTATTGCACTGATGTTTGGTTATTTAAGCCTTATAGGTGTTTTGATTGCGTTAGGAATTAAATTTTTATTTTAGGAGGAATTGAAAGATGACTATAAATGATTTAGAGAAATGTTATGACGAAGCTGTTAAAAATGAAGAAAATTTTGTTGGTGTAAAAATTCAAATGCAAGGATATCCGAAGCCAGAAATTATTATAAACCCAAGTGAAAACTTTTCTAAGAAACTTGAATATTATAAAAATTCCTATAATGAAGATTTGACTTTAAAAGCATTTGATGGAATAAAAATTATAGGATGTGCGCATGGTGAGTGTTTTGAAGAAATATATGATGATTTATTACGATAAAATTAATATTTAATTGACTTTAAGCAATTAGTCGTAAAACAGGCTTATTTTTTATGCAAAATTTTACGTCTTATGTGCATTTAGTGTATAAGGTGTAATCATATTAGAAATTAATTTTAAAGCGTTCTGCGTACCAGTATTGGCGTGTGGAGTGAAAGGAGAAAATTTATATGCTAAAGAAAGATTTATTAAAAAAAATTGAACAGGCTAAGGATGATGAAGATATTAATGAACTTTTAAAAGGAACTGATATTGAAACAGCATTTAAGGGTGAAGAACCAACACTTGATGTTTTTAAAAATAAAATAAAAGCAGATAAAGAGTTTCAAAAGTTTATGAATAGCGAAAATGATAAGCATAGTTCAAAAGAAATAAAAACTATGAAGGAAAATGGTAGTTGGGAAACTGTATTTGCAGAAGAACTCAAGGCAAAATACCCGGATTTAATTACTGATCCAAAAGATAAGAAGCTTTCAGAAATGCAAAAACAAATTGATGAAATGAAAGCCAAGGAAGAAAGACAAAATTTATTAGATAGTGCTAATGGATATGCAAAAGAAAAGGAAATGAATTTGCCAGCTGGGATAATAAAGAGATGTTTAGGAAGCGATATTGATGAAACTAAAGCAACATTAGACTCAATTAATGAAGAATGGTCAAAAAGCCTAGAAACATTAGTTGATCAAAAAATGAAATCTCATTCATATATACCAGGTGCAAGTGGAAGTGGAGAAAAAACAAGTATAGGTGCAACATTAGCAGCTAAAGCTAATGCAAATAAATCAGCTCCAAGTAATCCTTGGGCTGCAAAATAGGGAGGAATAAATATGTATTTTGAAAAGAAAACTTATGAAAGTGATTTGGAAATTTTGGTTACAGAAAAAAATCTAGTTACCTTTAGTGGAACAATACTGGCATCTAATGTAACTAAAGCTGATGAAAATGGAAAGAAGTACGTTTTATCAGGTTCATTAATTGATGCTGATGGTAAAGTTGTTACTCAAAAGGGTACAAGTGGTTCAGAAACTCTATCTACTACTCCAGTAGGAATATTGTATAAGAGTGTTGATGTTACTAATGGAGATGAGGCTGGTTCTCTTATTGTAGAAGGATATTTAAGAAGTGATAGAGTCTTAGATGGATTTGCAGAAAAAGCAGTAGAAGCAATAAAAGCAGCATTACCAAATATAAAATTTAGATAGGAAGGTGAATAATATATGCCAAGATTAGAAGAAGTTTTTAATACAGAAGAATTAATTAACTATTTTAAGGAAAGACAAGTAACTCCAATGTTGGGAGAAAGTCTTTTTCCAGAAAGAAAGATTCAAGATATTGAGTTTGATATGATTTTAGGAACTGGAGGGCTTCCAGTTACAGCCGAGGTTCACGCTTTTGATACTGAAACTCAAATTGCCAGCAGAGAAGCAATCGAAAAAGGTGTTGCAAGTTTAGCACTTATTAAGAGAAAAATTAAGATTGCAGAAAAAGAAATTATAAAGGTTAACAATCCAAGAACAGATTCAGAATTAGCCTTTGTATTATCTCAGCTTTATAATGATGCAGAAAAGATGACTGATTCAGTAAAGGTTAGAGTTGAAGCAATGAGAATGGAATTATTATCTACTGGTAAAATTGCTATCAATGAAAATGGAGTAAAGGTGACAATAGATTATAAAGTTCCTAGTGGAAACAAAAAAACATTCACATGGAAAACACCTGCAAGTGACACTCCATTAGATGATTTAACTACATTAGCAGATGCAGTTGAAAAAGAAAGTGGTTACAGACCAACAAGAGCTTTGACTTCAAGAAGATTAGTAAGAACTATCTGTAATTGCGATAGTGTAAGAAAAGCAGTTTATGGAGTTAACTCAGATAAAATTGTTACTTTGGCTTCATTAAATGAACTTTTAGTCCAATTAGAATTGCCTCAGATAGTAATTTATGAAGGCAAATACAAGAAAGAAGGAGCAAAAGGATTTACTACTGAAAGATATTTCCCTGAGAACTGTATTGCCATGTTTGGTGATGAAACATTAGGAGAAACAATTTATGGACTTACTGCTGAAGAAGTAAAACTTATTGGTGATGGAAAGATGGAAGAAGCATCAATGCTAGACAATAAAATTTTTGTTGGAACTTACACATCTATAGATCCAGTAGGGGAGTTCACTAAAGCAGCAGCTACTGCACTACCTACATTACCACATGGAGAAGAACTAGGAATAGCAACTATTACATTATCATAGAGAGACTTAAAATCTCTCTTTTGAGGAGGATTAGAATGGCTATATCGGAAGAATTAAAAAATAGATTGGTTTTAAGATTAATTAAAACATATAAAAATAGAGAAGATTGGTCAGATGGATATGTAAAAAGAAAATACTCAGATGCAATAGAATATATCACAGGTAATTTTGATTTATTTTTTAATACTGGTTCTATGACTTCTAGTTCATCAAGCAATTCTGCTGCTACAGGTGCAATTAAAAAGATTAAACAAGGGGAAAGAGAAATAGAATATGAAACAAGTGGAATAAGTACAAACGATACTATTACTAATAAGGTAAATTCTGATCCTGTTTTAAAAATTTTATTAGGTTGTCCTTTAGTAAAAATGATGTAGGAGGGCTTATGAATTGGTTTTACAATAAAGAAATTAATATTTATGCCTATGGTGAGTATGAGGATGAGCATGGTATCGACAGAGAAGGATATAGTAAGATTAATAAAGAGCCTATTATGGTCGATATACAACCTTATTCTACTGCTAGAGCAAAGAAGGACTATGGATATGACACTGAATGTAGTAGGAGAATGTTTTCTGATATTATTCCTGAAATTGTTATAGGTAATTATATAGAGTTTAACAATAAATTTTATGAAATAAAAGAAATTCCATGGGATGATGATTACTATGAAATTTTACTCAATGATGTAGATCATAAAGTTGAGGTGATTTCTAATGAGTAATATTAATGATGATATGGAAAGGCTTGCAGAAGAAATAAAACAATGCTGCATTGAAGTTCTTGAAGAAAGTGCGACTGAAGCAGTAGCAGAAATTAAAGCAATGACTCCTGTAGGTTTTGGTATTCTAAGGCGTTCCATTACACATGATGATGTTGATAAAAGTAATTTAACTGTAGATGTTGGTAGTAATATTCAATATGCTCCGTATGTTGAAGAAGGATATACTCAAAAAGCTGGACAGTATGTACCTGTTTTAGGAAAGAAACTTACTGGAAAGCACATACAAGGAGCTCATATGATAAGAGATGGACTTACTGTTGCTGAAAATAAGTTAGAGGATAAATTAAAGCAGAAATTACAAGAAAGGTTTGGTAGAATATGATAACGGATATAGCAATATTATATGCTTTCTGTAGTAAATTAAGAGAAAAATTTCCTTCTAAGGATTATAAAATAATTGCAGATGCATGTAGTGCCGATATAAAAAAACCTACCTTTTTTGTTGATGTAACACCATTAGATAGTGATACCTACAGGCGGTATAGTAAAGAATTATTTAATGTAACAATAGAATATGTTGAAGAAAGAGACTTATCTCAAGAAGATAAATTAAGTATGAAAACCATACTAAATAATTTATTTACTATGGGTATTAAAGTAGAAAAAACATTTGTTGTATTTCAGAAAAAGATTTGGAGTACAAAAAATGTTTTTTCTTTATGTTTAACTTTTGATTTCTTTAATAGAAATGAAGAAGTCTGGCCTGAAGATTATTATACAAAATTAATGCAGAAATTAGATATTCAGATATAAGGAGGGATTAGCTTATGGGAATGCCAGTTGAAAAGATTGACTTGCAGGCTTTAGCTGAAAATGCGGGAGCTAGAAGTGTAAGAGGAATAGCAATGCTCATCTTAGATGATAAGGTTACAGGTGTACATAAGTATGCTAGAAAAAGGAATGTTAAGGAAACTTATTCAGCAGAAAATAAAAAAATTATAAGTAAATGTTTCATTAAATACAATGTTAAGAATATGAAAATTGTTTGTTATGATTCAACAAATGAAGAAACACTCCAGACTGCTTTAGATAAGATTAATGGAATTAAATTTAATTATTTAGCATGTCCTACAGCGACAAGTGAAACAGATAAGAAGTTAGTAGGAGATTTTATAAAGGAGCAAAGAAAACAAAATAATATTTTAGTACACGCCATTTTAAATGGATATGCAGGTGATGATGAAGGAGTAATTAATTTTCCACATACAAATATAACGGTTGACGGTGAAGAATTAACTGGTGCTGAATATTGTGTTGATGTAGCTTGTATGTGTGCAACAGGTGCTATTAATAAATCTATGACTAATAGACAAGCACAAGGTGTAACCGCAGTAAGTGAAATAGAGGATGAAGATGCTGCTATTGATGCAGGGCAACTCATTTTAACTTATGATAATGATCTTGAATACTTTGTATTTGCTAGAGGTGTAAATAGCAAGACAACAATTGCCGAAGGTGAAAAAGAGCAGCTTAAAAAAATAAGAATTGTTGAAATATTAGATATGATAAGAGATGATGCAAAGCTTGAATGGAAAGCAAATTATAAAGGTAAAAAGGAAAATACTTTTGATGAAAGACAGAATCTTTGTACAAAGTATAATCTTTATCTTAATACTTTAAGCAGAAAAAAATATCTTAATAATGCTACTGAATATAAGAGCTATTGTGAGCAGAACATTGAAGCTATGAAAAATTATCTTGAAGATGAAAGAGGTGTTGATGTATCTGAATTAGCAGATAATGAGATTCTTACACATGATTATGGTGAGCATGTGTTTTTGAAATGGCATGTATATCCAGTAGATGTAATGGAAGATCTTGAACTTATTATAAATTATTAATAGGAAGCTGGTGATTTTATGGAGATTTTTGATGAAAATGACATTGTAAGAGGCCGTTTTTTTAGTTTATGGATAGATGGTGAACTTTATGCTGAAGTTAAAGGGGCAGATTCTACATCTGAATTAAAAACTGAACAGGTTCCAATAGCAGGACAGCTTGGAGAAGGTGAGAGAGTTGTTGGTTCTACAGGAAGTGGAAGTCTAACATTCTGGAAAACTTACAATGGATTGAATCAAAAAATAAATGAATGCATTAAAAATAATAAGGCATTTGTCTTTGATTTAACAGGGCAAAGCAATGATCCTGAATGTGATGGTTACGAAAGAGTAACTATACAGAAGTGCAAAATGAAGAAATTCAAGCCATTACAAGGTGATATTACAAAGAATTTATTAGAGAATACTTATGATTTCTCTTATAATACACAGAATGTTAATTATGAATAATTGAGGTGTTTTATAACATCTCTTTTATTTTATATAAGAAAGGAAGATTGATTTGATTACAGTTGATAGAATTATAAAAGAAAAACTTGAAATATGCAATTTTAATGATAAACGTGAAAATTACAAGGTAAAAAGACTTGGTGATGATATAGAGTTAAAAGCAGTTGATGTAGAAAGATTATTGGATTTAACATACACTTGCAAAAATGAATATACTGCACAGATAAGGACAGTTTATGAAGGTGTTACTGAGCCGAATTTGAAAGATAAAGATTTATGGAAGCAGCTTGGAGTATCTATTGGAAATCCATATGAAGTAGTAAAAAAGATTTTTAAGCCATATGAAATTATTGATATTGCAAATAAAATTTTAGAAATAAGTGGTTTAAATGAAGTCCCATCTAAAAATGAAATGCAGGAAGAAATAAAAAACTAATAAAGGAAGATGAAAGAGGTAGAATGTATTCTTACTATATAGATAGAGGGTTTACATTGGAATATCTCGAAAATCTTCCTTTTTTTAAAGCACAATTCTTTATATCTTCCATGTATGTAAATAGAGAAGAGCATATACAGGAAGAAGTTGAAAAAATAAAACATATGTAAAGGATGGTGTTTATGGGAAATTTATATGGTGGTACTTTAAACCTAAGAGATGGATTTACAAGAACTTTACAACAATTTTCACGTTCGGTTCAGCAAGCTAATAATAACTTAAATACTTTTAGAGATAGAATTGAACAAAGTGAAGCCAGTAATCGTCTTGCAACTCGACGTATGCAACAACAGATACAGCAATTAGCACAACAATATGTTCAACAAGGTTATACTATGCAACAGGCTATGAGAAGAGCAACACAATCTGTACAGAGATCAGCTCCAACTACAGGAAATGCATGGATTGATGTATTAGGAAGAATAAGGCAAGTAGGTACAGATGCATTTAATAATATTAGACAATCTTCTAATAATTTTAGTAATTCAATTTTAGGAACTTTAAGTAAATTAACGGCAGGCTTTTTAAGCCTTAAAGGAATGACATCTTTATTTAAAGAATCGTTAGATAGTGCAGTAGAGTTCCAAAATGCAAAAATGTATTTGGATGCAATGTATAACGGAAATGGTGTAGAGAAGTATAAATGGGCGACTAATTATGCAAATGAGACACCGTTCGAAGAAGGAGAAGTTGTAAACAGTTTATCTACTGCAAAGGCCTTAGACATGGATGATTCTGAGAGTGCTATGAAACTATATGGTGATTTAGGTTCATTAGCAAAACTAAGAAAAGTCGGAGGAATAAATGAAGCTGTTCTTGCTATAAATGATGCTCAAAATGGTGAATGGATGAGATTGCAGACAATTCTTGGCGTGAAAAGGCAAGGATTAGAAGATTATGCTAAAGAAAAAGGATTGGATAGTTTTTCTAATAAAAAGGGACAGGTAACCAGTAAAGAAAATTTGATGAAAGTCTTTCAATCTTATCTTGATGATAAAGGTATCACAGGGATAACTGAAAAGTATGGTAAAACTTTTGAAGGTAGAGTATCTACTTTAAAAGGTAACTGGAAAAAGGCATTGGCTGGATTAATGGGAATAGCAGAAGATGGTACTGTTAAAGATGGTTCATTGTTTGCGAATTTAGCCAAATCACTTGAAACATTAATTGCAAGTGTAAATAGATTTGCTGAAAGTGGTGGAGCTGAAAAAATAGGAGATTTTCTTGGAAAAGTAGGCGGTAAAATATCTGATTTCTTAAATTACTTGTCTGAAAATCCTGAAGCTGTTGATATACTTCTTAAAGCAGGAACTGCATTAATAGGCTTGAAAGTTGCTGGAAGTGTATTATCTCCTTTAAGAAATTTAATTGGAATAATTGGAGGAAGTGGAGCTGGAGGATTATTAGGTTCTAGTGGTCTTTGTTCTGGGGCGTTGAGCCTTTTATCTAGTTCTTTAGGAAAAGCGACTATAGGAATAGGAGTTTTTGCAGCAGCAAGCAAAAGCCTATTTAATGAAAATGGAATCCTACATAAGATTGGAAATGGATTAAATCCTGTAAACTGGTTTGCATCTAAAGGAAATAAAGTGGATGGAATAGCAGCAGCAGAAGCACTTATTAAACAAGGTGGTGCAGGATGGAACTGGTTATACGAAAAAATGATGGGTAATGATGATGCAGATAAAAATTACAAAGCAAATGTAACTAAAGCATGGGCAGATAGTGACAGGGCTGATGCAAAGTTAAATGGAGTATCTGATAATATTTATGAATGGGGTGATAGCACAAAATCAAAATATAAAAATTTATATGATTATGAAAAGTTCTATAATCATGATGCATCCTATGCAAAATTCCAGCAACCATCTATAAGTGTAAATGTTGAAAGAATTGATAAGGATGTTAACACTGATGAACTTATGAAAAATGTAATGAAACAGTATCAACAGTATGCAACAACTAGAAATGGTGATTAAGGAGGAAGATCATGAGGAAATTATATCTTAAAAGTTTAATAGAAAATAAAGAAATATTATTTCCAGTAACTCCTTTTATTACTTACAATTATAAAATGTCTAATCAGACTCAAGACTTATTTGGGTTTGGAGAAATTGGAACTGGAGCAACTTCTATATTAGCGACATGGACCGCAAAAAGTTTTTTCCCACATCCAGATAATGAATATGATTTTAATTTAAATCCTAAATCAGTAGGATTTTTTGTTAATACATTATGGGGGTGGATGACAAAACAGCATCCATTACTATTAAGATATTATGATGATATTACTGGAAATGTTACAAGACAGAATTGCAAAATAACAGGATTTTCTTATGGAGAAGAAGATGGAAGCAGAGATGTTAAATATACTATAGAATTTCAAGAATATAAAAAACTTGAGTTAAATAATTCTAAGTTACAGGAAACTAACAAAATAGTTTATAACAACTCTACTACATATACAGTTCAAGATGGTGACACGATACTGATAATTGCAAGTAAAGTATATGGTGATTCCACAAGATATGTTGATATTATGAAGAATAATAATCTTACTAATCCTTTAGGAATAAAGGTTGGAGATAAACTGAATATATAGAAAGGAACAGAATATGTTTGATAAGAATTTAGATCTAATATGGATAGATTATGATACTAAAGACTGGAATCATATTGTAGATTATTGCAGTGAAATAAAAATGTCTATGAGCTATACCAAAATAAGTACAGAACTTGAATTTAAATTACCTTATTCAGTTTATTCTCCTGAAATAGTTCCGCTCAATATAAAAAAGGGAGATAGAATACAGCTTAAATATAAAGATGATGTTCTATTTACTGGTAAGGCAATTATTGTTGATACTTATGGAAAAAATCAATATATTACAGTTAAAGCATATGATTATTGTTGGTGGTTCTGTAAGAGTAAGATTACTAAGAATTTTAGTAAAATTACAGTGTTTGATGCAGTTAAGTGGGTATATAAGAATATTGGAATGACATTAACAACTCAAGATGAAGAGAAATTAAAGAAAGAGCTTGGAGAAAACTATAATCTAATGATTGACACCCATTTGATTGAAAATGTTGAAGCCAACAAAGTATTAAGTGCAATATATTCAGATGTACGTAAAAAAACAGGTGTGTATTATTATATGCATACAAGTACAGATGGAGAAAAAGTAATAATAACAGAATCTGATAGATATTATACAGGGCTATCTCTTACATTATGCAGTAGTCTAAAAAAGGCTGATGGAAATATATTAGACTGGCACAAAGAAGACAGTATGGAGAATATGATAACTCGGTACAGAGTATATAAAGAAAATGCTTCTCCAGTTGATTTAAACCAAGATGGTATGACAGAAAGCGATAATAAAAGCAATGATAACAATAAAGAAAACTCTGATAAAACAAAAGAAGATAATTTATCAGAGCAGTTGAGTGAGGGAAGAAACACAGTAATTTTAAATCAGGAAAATATCAATAGATATGGAGTAATTCAAGAAACAATAACAATGTCAGATGATGATACTATTGCTGGAATAGTTGAAAAATGCAAAAATGAAATGAAAAAACATAATGGTGAAGAAAAATTATATGTAAAGTGCTTTGGGGATTTAGATTATAAGCCTGCTTATGGTGTACTAGTTAAGATTCCAAGCACTATTTTTTATGATATGTTTATGTATATAACTACTTCAGAATGGACGTGGCTTAAAGATGGAAGTTTTATATCAGAAATGGAATTAAGTCAGAGCAAGCATACTGACATGACTACATGGGATGATATAGAAACTAAACAGGAAGAAGAAAGTCAATCTGACAATACAGGTACTGGTTCTTTGGCAGACCAAATAGTTGAATATGCTAAAACTTATATAGGATGCCCATACGTATGGGGTGGTACTGGTGAACCTTTAACAGAATCAACTGTTAATAGCTTCATAGGAAGTTCTCACGACATAACAGTGAAAGATGGTGCTAATGGAAACTGGAAGAACTGGCTTAATAAAGAAGGATATGATTGTAGTGGTTTTACCCAGTCTGTATATCAGCATTTTGGCATAGAAATTACACGAACCACAACAAGTAATCAGATGGGCCAAGGAGTTGCTGTAGATACTGGGGATGTTAGTCAATGGAAGAAAGGAGATTTGATATTTCCATCATCAGGACATGTTCAAATGTATATTGGAAATAATCAATGCATTGAAGCACCTGAAAGTGGAAGGACTATTTGTATTAGCAGTTTAAGAAATTCTTACTACTCTGTAAGAAGAGTTTTAAAAGAAGAAGATTTTATTGCTAAAAATAGTGGTAAGAATTTAACTATAGAAAGTTCTGGTATATCTAGCCAATATATTGAATTGTTGAAGGAACTAGAAGGGTTTGTATCACACTGGGATAATTCTAGTAAATATGGAGCTATAGGTTATGGAACAGATGCAAGTAGTACTGTTGGAAAAAGATTAAAAGCACAAGGAGTTACTTCTTGTACAGAGGCCGAAGCAACAGAATGGCTTAAGGAAGAAGTAGCAGAATGGGCGAATGAAGTTACAAAGAAGATGACAGCTAAAGGAGCAAGTCTTAATCAATATGCATTTGATTGTATGACAGATATAGCATATCAATGGGGAAATCAGAAATGGAGTATTTTAGATTTACTTTGCAATGGAGATTATGAAGAAGCTAAGTCTAAGATTATGAAATTTGGATATCCAAGAAGAGATAGAGCAAGATGTAATATACTTGACGGTTCATACACTGTAACAGAATAGGAGGGCTGATATGGAAAAATGGGAAGAAATGCTGTATAAAACACTCGATAAGAGTGCTAAAAGCAGTATTGATATAAAAGAAACAAAGATTGGAATTGTAACATCTATAAATCCACTACAAGTTTGTATTGGAAAGTTAGTGTTGGAAAAAGAAAATCTATATATAAATGAAGAGCTACTTGAACATGAAAGACAATTTACAATACCAGAACAGCCCACTACTGGTAAAACAAGTGGAACAGTTCCAGATGGTAATGTTATAAGAGTTGGTTTTAGTAATAAGAAAATGATAATGCACTTCAAATTAAAAATTAATGATTTAGTTGCTCTTAGAAAGCTTGAATTTGAAAAATATTATTTAGAAGCAAAAGTCAGAAAGGGAAGTGATCTATAATGAGTGTATTTCCAGATGACTATGGCAAAATGAATTACTATAAGGAAAATAAAAGTGAAAAAGAAATAGAATTATTAAAAGAATATGCGGTTAATTTTGAAACAGAAGAAATAAGCAATACTGAATTTGTGTATGGAATAGATGCCATTGCAGTTAGAGTATGGCTTATTTTTTTAATACGCAGAAATAGATGGTTTATATATTTAGATGTCGGTTCTAAAATAAAGGATTTAAGAGGAGAAGATTTTGAATATGCTCAACTCCACATTGAAGAAATATTGAAAGAAGCATTAATCGATGATGTGTATATTACAGATGTTGTTGATATAAGTCTTTCATATAAAAATGATAAATTAACTGTTGAATTTACAGTGGTAAGTATTTATGGAAATTATGAAGGACTTGAGGAGGTGACTTAGTGGATAGTATATATTTTAAAGATGCGAAACAATTTTATAAAGAAATGGCTACTCAAGTAAGTGATGTGAGTACTAATAAACATACACTATTTTATAATGCAGATATGCCTGTAAGTTATGAACTTAGTTACATTACAATGTTGCTTGATGAAATAACAAAATTTATGTTTGCTCAAAGTGCATGTGATAATGGATATTCTGAATATTTGACAAGAAAATGTGCTGATCTAGGTGTAGACAGGAAATTAGCTCAAAGCGCAACTGGAACTATAAAAGTTACCGGAAGAGTCAATTCTAAATTGCCAGCAGAAAGTATGGTGAGTACAGTTGAGGGTGTTGTCTTTATTACTGATACAGATTTAGTGATAGATTCTACTGGAGTAGGGTATGTGACTATTACAGCAAAAGAAAAAGGTTCAAAGTATAATGTTGAAGCAAATACAATTACTACATTTCCACTTAAATATAGTGGAATAATAAGCATAACAAATGAAGAAAAAATAGTTAATGGTTATGATGAAGAATCTGACTATGATCTATTAGAAAGATATTTATTTAAGATAAGAACCACTGCAACAAGCGGAAATGCTAACCACTATAAAATATGGGCCACAGAAGTCAATGGAGTTGGTAAATGTAAGGTGTTTGAAACTACTAATGAAAAGGGTGAAGAACAAAATGGACATGTATTAGTAATTATAACTGATTCAAACAAAAGAAAGGCCAGTGAAGAATTATTGACTGCATGCTATAACCACATAGAAGATGAAAGACCTGTAAACGCAAAAGTTCATGTGATTAGTGCTGGAGAAGTACCATTAAATATAAGTGCTACTATTTATTTTGATTCTACACAATATTCTTTAGAAGATATTAAGAAAAAAATATCAAATTCAATAACCAATTATTTAAAAGAAAAAGCCTTTAGTGAGACCGATAAATCTACTTATGTATCTTACAATAAAATTGGAAGCATCATATCAGATACTGTTGAAGTTGAAGATTATGATGCTTTATTAATTAATGGTGGTACAAGCAGGATAAATATTAAAAATACTGAAATTCCAGTGCTTGGAACATTGGAAATAACAGAGGGAACATTATCATGAGTGAAATAATATTAAAAAAATTTAATATTGATAAATATGTAACTCCAAAGATAAATAAAAAAGATATAATGAGTAAAATTTATCTCAGTCAACAGGCCCAAATTGATATTTTAAATGGAAATATAAAAGATTTAATTGACAATCTATTCATTGATACTGCAACATGGGCTCTTACTTTTTGGGAGGATGAACTTGCTATAGAAAAAGTCTTAGACGATACTTATGAAAATCGTAGAGGACGTATTAAAGCAAAATTAAGAGGTTATGGTACCTGTACAAAGAAACATATTAAAAATGTTGCCCTATCTTATGGTTATGGTGAAGTGGATCCTATAGAGCATTATGAGGATTATGTTTTAGAAATTAAATTTATAAGTACCATAGGTATTCCACCAAGATTATCTGATTTTAAGAAAACAATGAGGATGATAGTGCCTGCGCATATAGGAATTATTTATACATTTAAATATAACACTTGGGGAGATGTTAAAGCTGCTGGTATTACATGGGGATATTGTAAGGAACATAATATTACTTGGGAAGATTTAAGAACTAAGGATTTATCTACTTTATAAGAAAGGAATGAGGATAAGTGCAAAATACAATAAATCATGGAATGAATAAGCCTGAGTATAATAATGTAGTTGATGTAAATATGATTAATTTCAATACAGATATTATTGACAAAGGACTCACATTAAATGTTGGAGATTCTACAGGCACAGGAAACAATTATATCTTAGATATAGGAAGTATTACATTAACTGCTGATAATAAAGGAATTGCTTTTAGATTTTGGGCAGATAAAGATAGTACAGGAGCAGTAAAAATAAATACTGATTATAATTTATTAAAAGGTGTTGGTAAGCCTGTAAGTAATTTAAAAGCAGGAAATCCATATACTGTTGTTTATGATGGTGGCTCAAATTTTTTCTTGGGTAGTGGTAGCTCTGTAGATGGCGATAAAGTTACTGCTACCGAAAAAGATGTATTAGCACCTAAAACATTTATTGGAAGTGATGAAGAAATTCACACAGGAAGTATGCCAGAACGTGGGGCAGTTACACAAGCATTAAGCATAAATGGAGTGTTAAATCTTCCAGAAGGACATTATGATTCTGTAAAAGTTACCCAAAATGTAACTTCTTTGACAGGGCATCAGTATGCAACCGAAACAGCTTATTGGCCAATAAATACTGGTGGAAATTCTCAACCACAAATTTTCTTGAGACCTCCTAGACCAGCTTATTTATATGGAGATGTTTGGATAAGACAGGCGGTACCATATTTGCAGCCACAATATATAGTGGCCGGAGCTAATATTTTAGGATGTGCTGGAAGTGCTACAATAGAAAGTTTAGGTGGAGCGAGATATAGTAGCGGAACTAAAGCTGGAGGAGCAGACCATACAGTTTCATGTCCATTTGATCCAGACTTGGTTGTTATGTATTCTTACTATGGAGCTAATGCAAGCAATTACATATCTATAGTTGCTAAAAATGGATTCATGGGAACATCATATAAATATTTAATGTTTACGTATGATGTTGATTCACCAGGTAAAATAGAAGGAGTTCTACCTTCTTATTATGGGTATAATAATGGAGTTTTGACATTGCCGATTTTAGATACTAACACAAAATTTACTCATAAATATATTGCATTTAAATTCTAGAAGGAAGTGGATATATGAAAACATTAATTGTATATGACAAAGATGGAAATATAGTTTTTACATCAGGTCCAGCATCAGATAATTATGGTCTGTTTGTACAAGATATGGATACTAATAGAATTCCTATAGGTGTAGATTTAGAAAACAATAAAGCTGTTACAGTAGCAGAAGATGCATCAGAAAGTTATAAAAATAAAATTACATCAGAACTAAAGAAGAAAAATGAGCTATATATTCTAAAGGAAGATTTATCAGAAACTAAACAAGCAAATAAGGAACTTAATGATGAAATAAAAAAACAAATTAACGAGTTAAAAAAAAGTGATTTAGAAATATTAGATTATGTGGATTGTATAACTAATACTGAAGAATAGGTGATTTTATGAAGTCATTTATTGAATATATAAAATTTTTAATAAAGAAAGGAATTGATTTTATGTCAGAAATGTTAAAAGGAATGGAAATCAAAAACATATCAATAACTTATGCACAGGCTATAGTAGAAGGATGGAAGACTTTTAATAAAGTACCAAAATACTTTAAATCTGATTGCGCAGTAGCCTTAATAGTATTATTTGGAGCAGAAGATAAAATTACAGACCAGAAATATTTAGATGAGGCAAAGCAAAGAATTACTGAAGCACAGCAAGAGGATGTAGAAGAATAATTAAATAACAGGCAATAATTAAGGACTTTAATAGGTCTTTTTTTATTGCCTTAATTTACAGAAAAGAGGTATAGAGATGGAATTTTTAACAAGATATTTTAAAACGTTCATTGCAATTATAGGTACAGCACTTACATGGCTTTTTGGAGCATGGGACACGCCTTTAGGGATATTAGTATTATTTATGGCCTTGGACTATTTAACAGGAGTTCTGAGGGGATATATAAATAAAGACTTAAGTTCAAATGTAGGACTTCATGGAATTGCACGGAAAGCAGTTATATTTGTAGTTCTTATTGTAGCTGTAGCATTAGACAGACTATTAAATATGGGAAATTGGTTATTTAGAAGCCTTGTATGTTATTTCTACATAGCAAATGAGGGCTTAAGTTTATTAGAAAATTGCGCAAGCTTAGGACTACCTATTCCAGATAAGATTTTAGATGCTTTAGTACAGCTTAAAGATGGAGAAAAGAAAGAAATTAAGAATTAAAGTTGATTGGCTGTCTTATTTTTTATTTTAAGGAGATGTTTAAATGTTAGAATTAGCATTAACAAATAAAAATTGGAAAGAGAACAATGGAAAATGGACTTTATGGAACAATGATGCACAAGTAACAGGATGGGTTCATGATACTAATAGAGATACATGGTATTATTGTTATTCATCTGATATTGCAGTTGGATGGATGCAAGACTATGATGGTAGATGGTACTATTTCTTTAAAGAGCAATGTGTGGACAATAATAAGCAGATGTATAG